>CAJMPF010000072.1 GCA_905215195.1 uncultured bacterium
TAGGGCCCTCCCACAGGTAAGCTGCGTTTACGTACTAGCAGCTACACCGGATTCCCCACCATTAGAACCTGCAAAGGCGAAAACGGAAATCATAAATATAGTAAGCCGATGCGAGAAAGGAGGTTTTCCTTTATCGCATCGGCTTACTAGAAAGAAAGGCTTTTATTTTTCAAGCGAGTAACCGCCCGCCCGCCTCTCACACATATCGTTCCACGCGCAGTTTCGCAGCGAGCGAAGCGAAGCGAGAATGTTTGAGCATGGAATGATATGTGTGAGAGGCGGGCGGGAGGGATACGAGCGCCCCTAGGCGACACCGCTGGAGCCGAAGCCTCCTTTGCCTCGGTCGGTTTCGTCTAGTTCTTCTACTTCTGTGAGGTTGACCGTGGGGACTTCTTGGATGACGAGTTGGGCGATGCGGTCGCCTTTGTTGATTTGGATGTTGTTCGTGGGGTCTAGATTGATGAGGATGACTTTGAGCTCTCCTCGGTAGTGGGCGTCGATGAGGCCAGGCGTATTGACTATAGACAGACCCTGCTTGATGGCCAAGCCGCTGCGGGGCTGGACGAAGCCGGCGTATCCGTCGGGCAGCGCAATGGCCAAGCCAGTGGAGACCAGACGACGCTCAAAGGGCTTCAGAATGCAATCCTCGTTGGAACGCAGGTCCAGGCCAGCATCCGTAGGATGGGCGTATTTGGGAAGTTCGACGGTTGGGTCGAGACGTTTAATGTTAACGGTAATGTTGGACATGAAATCACCTTAGCTTGTCGAGCTCTTGCAGAAACTCATCGACGTCTTTGAAATCGCGATAGACCGAGGCAAAGCGGATGTAGGCAACTTTATCGATCTTGGCCAACCGCTTAAGAACCATATCGCCCAGCTCATGGGACGTAACGGCCGTAAGCGTACGGGAGCGAAGCTCGACCTCAATATCGTCAATGATCTCGTTGAGCTTTTTAGTGTCGATATCTCGCTTGATCGTGGCTCGCATCAAACCGACCAGCAGCTTATTGCGATCGAACCGTTGCTTGGTTCCGTCTGACTTAATGACCTCGATAGGGTCTTCACAACGCTCAAATGTCGTAAAACGATAATTGCATGAGCAGCATTCGCGACGGCGCTTGATGGTGTTATTAGATTCCTGCATGCGGGAATCAACGACGCGGGTATGTGCCTTGCCGCATTTGGGACAGCGCATAGTACCTCCTCTAAAACGATTACAAGGGTACCATGCGACGGTACTTAAATCTTAGGAACGTGCGGGAACTTTAAGATGCGCACCGGCATCGAGCGAGCCATGCTCCAGGTGATTGACGTTGCGGATCATATCAGAGGTCTCCTGCGTGGAAAGACCTTCAATCGGATGCTCCTGGGCAAGCGACCACAAGGAATCGCCAGACTGAACACGGACGGTCTCATAGGTAACGTTAGATGCCGACTCGGCATATGCGGCGTGACGAGCGCTGAAGATCGAGGTAGCAAGTACAAAGAAGAGCGTGAGCGCAACGGCCAGGGCGACAATCGTCGAGGCCTTCAGAGCAACGGGGGCCGAAGACGTGGCGACGCACTGGCTGCGGACGGGCATGCCAGGCAGTGTTTGGAAACCAGATCGACCGCCTTTGACAACCGTGAAAGCCGGCGCCGCAGGCGTCTCGAGCTTAAGGGCGAGGTTTCCCTGGACCATATCCGTTGCGTTCATCATGTTCTCCTCTCGCGTGTTTTGCTGAGAACAGTTTTATCAAGCCGCGCGGACAAAAATGTCTAGCGCGAGAACGAATGTTCGGTTATTATTATCTTCGAACAGTTGTTCCTGTCAAGCAAAAATAGAACATTTGTTTGGTATTGGTAGAGAGGAATCCCTGATGGCTCGCAAAATTACCAAGCGTCAGCAGCAGATTTACGACTTCATCAAGGAATATCAGCAGGAGAAGGGCTATCCGCCCAGTGTGCGCGAGATGGCATCGGCCGTAGGTCTCTCCTCCCCCAGCACGGTGCATGCTCATCTCTCTGCCCTGGAGGCTCGAGGACTGCTCAAGCGCGATGCCACCAAGCCTCGCGCCCTAGAGCTCTTTGATGAGGACGGATCCTCTGTCTCGATTTCTAAATCCGATGAACCCACAGCGCCCCGCGGAACGGTCTCGCTGCCGCTCGTCGGTCGCGTCGCGGCTGGGATTCCCATTCTGGCCGAGCAAAATATCGAGGACACCTTTACCATCCCGACCGAAATCGCCACAGACCAGGGCTCCTTTATCCTTGAAGTGCACGGCAGCTCAATGATCAATGTCGGCATCTACAACGGCGACTACATTATCGTTCGCGAGCAAAAGAGCGCCATGAACGGCGAAATCGTCGTGGCCATGATCGATGGCTCGGCGACCGTCAAGACGTTCTACAAGGAGCAGGGGCGCGTGCGCCTGCAGCCCGAGAACGACACCATGGAGCCCATCTATGCGACGAACCCCGTTATTTTGGGTAAGGTTGTCGGTTTAATGCGCCGGTTCTCGTAATGCAAAAACGCATCACCATATTTGATACCGTCCGCGGGTTTACGATGCTATCGATGGCAGGTTTCCACGCTTGCTACGATTTGGCCTACCTATATGGATGGGATATGCCATGGTTTACCGAAACGGTTTTCCAGGATATCTGGCGCGCTAGTATCAGCTGGGTATTTTTGTTTATCGCCGGTTGGATGTGCACGCTCTCGCGTAATAACGGTAAGCGCGCCCTCAAATACGCAGCCGCAGCCTTGATCGTATGGATGGCAACTACACTGGTATCAGTCGACGATTCGGTAAACTTTGGCATCATTTATTGCATGGCAGCGTGCACCGCGGTGGTTGCACTCACCCGTCCGTTACTCACAAAAATACCGGGCTCGTGGGGCATCGCAGTGTGCCTTGTTCTTTTTGCCCTAACCTGGGGTATTCCAAAGGCGGTCTACCCACTCCCCTACCTGGCATGGCTTGGATTTCCGGACCCGGGCTTTGTTTCGGGAGATTACTATCCGCTCATTCCGTTTGTCTTTATGTACCTTACCGGCTTTTTTGCTGCCCAGGCGGCACAAGCATCAAGCCTCGAAGCGCCAGCATGGGCATACGCCAATCCCATCCCGGCGCTCGCAGTCCTCGGTCGGCATGCCTTACCGTTCTACCTACTTCATCAGCCTGTCATTCTAGGCGTGCTAGAGCTCGTTTATTCCGTACGATAGCGCTCAAGACGCGGCGCGATTCGGGCTGGCAACTTCGCCACAATGCGAACGCCGTCCTCGAGATATTCCTCATGAAGAAGGGTTCCCTGCTCATGCACCAGCGTAATGAGGGCGCCCTCGCGATACGGGATATCAGCGGAGAGCAAGACATCGGTGGCAGCTGCCTCACGAGCAATACGGTCAACGAGATCGTCGAGCCCCTCGCCCGTCTGGGCCGAGAACAGCACGGCCTCGGGATAGCGACGATGGAAACTCAAGCGATCGACGCTATCGAGTAGGTCGATTTTATTGAACACCGTAAGCGTCAAACGCTCGCCGGCACCGATCTCGTCAAGAACGCGATCGACTGCCTCGAGCTGGCGCTCGTAGTCCTCGTCAGAGGCATCCACAACTTTAAGGATCAGATCGGCACCAAGAACCTCAGACAGCGTGGACTTAAAGGCATCAACGAGACCATGCGGCAGCTTTTGAATAAAGCCGACGGTATCGGTAATCGTCATTCCGCGACCGCCGGGCAGGCGATACGAACGCGTCGTCGGGTCGAGCGTAGCAAACAGCTTGTCCTGCGAAAGTACCGTAGAGCCGGTCAGACGATTGAGCAACGTCGATTTACCGGCATTGGTATAACCGGCTAACGCGACGCGAAACGCCGGAGACTCAATGCGGCTCTTGGACTGGACATCGCGACGCTGTTCGACCTGCTTGAGCTCACGACGAAGCGCAGCGATCTTATTACGAATGAGGCGACGGTCGACCTCGAGCTGGCTTTCACCCTGGCCAAAGCGCGAACCGATGCCGCCGCGCGTCTGCTCCTTGGCAAGATGGCTCCACATGCCACGCAGACGAGGCAACAGATATTGAAGCTGCGCCAGCTGTACCTGTAGGCGTCCCTCACGCGTCTGAGCATGCAGGCCAAAGATATCCAAGATCAGTGCTGTACGATCGATAATCTTTACCGGCTCGCCCACGGCTTTCTCCAAATAGGATTGCTGCGAGGGCGTCAGGTCGTCGTCAAAAATAACGATATCGGCATCCATGCGATGCACCAGGCCGCACAGCTCTTCAACCTTACCGGAACCGATAAACGATTTTGGATACGGCTTAACCAGACGCTGTGACAAACGCGCCACGCACTGGGCGCCAGCCGTATGGGCCAGGCGCTCAAGCTCGTCAAGCGAACGATCGAGCGGCCATGCATTGTCGCGCCACTCAACACCAACTAATATGGCACGCTCGGGCTCGGGTGCCGTGGGAACAAGGGGGAAACGGGCCATTAGGCAGCCTCAATACGATGCAGGATATCCTCAACAACCTCATCGATCGTAAACTCGTCCATATCAAACCACACGATACGGTCATCGCGCTTAAACCACGAAAGCTGACGTTTGGCATAGCGACGCGAACGCATCTTGATGAGTTCGCGAGCCTCATCCATAGAAATCACGCCATTGAAAGCATCAATGATCTCTTTATAGCCAATTGCCTGCATCGACGTCAGGGCATCTCCCAGCCCCTGGTCCAAAAGACCGCGAACCTCATCAACAAGACCCTGTTCAAACATCAGATCGACACGCAGGTTAATGCGCTCGTAGAGCACCTCGCGATTACGCGTCAGACCAAACCATAGAGCATGATAATGCTCGCGCGGAACACTAAACTGACTTTTTTGCTGTGCATAGGAGATACCATCATCATGCATCTCGAGCGCACGAATCACACGGCGCACGTTATGGGGATGAATAACAGCAGCCGATTCTGGGTCACGCTCGGCAAGCAGGGCATGCAGTTCTTCCTCGCCAATACGCTCGGCAAGCTCCTGATAGCCCACACGGCGATCGTCCTCAAGTTCACCCGAGGGAAAGTCCATCTCATCGAGGGCGGCCTTGAGATACAGCCCCGTACCTCCGCAAAAAACCGGCAGGCGACCCGAACCAAGGAGACGTTCAACATGCGCGCGAGCGTCAGCCTGATAAAGCGCAGCAGAATATGCCACACCCGGCTCTACAATGTCGACGAGACGCAGCGGCGCCGCACACTCATCGGGCGTCATCTTTGCGGTACCGATGTCCATGCCGCGATAGATTTGCATCGCATCGCACGACAGCACTTCGGACGAAAGACGAGCGGCCAAACGGTCGGCAACATCACTCTTACCAACCGCCGTCGGACCGACGATCGCAACGGCGGAAAGACCTGCCCCGGAAGAAACCATTAGCGCGGCTCGCCCACAACGGAGCCGGACAAATACCAGGTCTTGGCAACGTCAACGTCAATATCAACGATCTTGCCAACAAGCTGATCGATGCTGTAACCCTCGGGGATAGGCGCATGCACGGTCTGATTCTTGGGACTCTTGCCCAGCAGGACCGCATCGTTCTTCTTGCTCGTGCCCTCAATGAGCGCCGGCACCACAGTATGAAGCTCACCCTGGTTATACTCATGTGCCGTGGTCTCGATAACCTTAACCAGGCGGTTGAAACGCTCGAGAATAACCTCATGCGGCGTAGGATCGTCAATCTCGGCGGCCGGGGTACCGGCGCGCTTGGAATAGATGAAGGTATAGGCCTGAGCATAGCGGACCGTCTCGGCAAGTGAGAGCGTCTGCTCAAAGTCTTCTTCAGTCTCGCCCGGAAAGCCAACGATAATGTCAGTCGAGAGCGCGATATCGGGCATGCGATTGCGGATGCGATCGACCAGGCCCAGATAGTCCTCGCGTGTATAACGGCGATTCATCTCTTTGAGGATCCGTGTCGAACCTGACTGGACGGCCAGGTGCAGCTGCGGCATAACAGCAGGCGTCTCGGCCATGGCGTCGATGGTCTCGGGGAGAAGATCCTTGGGATGCGAAGACGTAAAGAAGATGCGCTCCACACCCGTATCGCCCACGGCACGCAGCAGATCGGCAAAACGCGGCTTGCCAAACAGATCGCGACCATATGAGTTAACGTTTTGGCCCAGCAGCGTAATCTCACGCACGCCCTGGCGCACCAAACCGGTCACCTCGTCGACAATCTCCTCGAAGGGGCGGCTCTTTTCGCGACCGCGCACGTACGGCACGATGCAGTAGGTGCAGAAATTATTGCAGCCCGTCATGATGGGCACCCAAGCGTGATACTGGGTCTCGCGATGCCACGGCATGCTCATGGCATCCGTATCCTCATGCTCATTGGTGCGGATATGACGCTTGCCGTCAAGGAACGCCTCGGCAATGAGCTCGGCCACATGTGCGATAGAATGCGTGCCAAAGATGACATTGACGTTATCGACGTTGGTGAGCAGGCCCTCGCCATCACGCTGCGCAATGCAGCCGCCCACGGCAACCACACGCTTGCCCGAAGGCGAAGGCGGCAGGCTTTTGCAGGAATTGCACTGACCGTACAGGCGAGTATCGGCGGCCTCACGCACACAACATGTCATGAAGACAACGATATCGGCATGCTCGGGATCGAGCGCCATGAGACAGCCATTCGAATCAAGCAGACCGCTCACGCGCTCGGAATCGTGCTGATTCATCTGGCAGCCAAAAGTGCGGATAAAGTAGGTTTTACCGGCAAGAATATCGCGTACGGAACGCTGGTCCATGTGCATAAGTCCTAACGATGGAAGGGAGGCGAATCGAGGCAAGCAGAAGCTATGCCACAGGCTTAACATCATCCATGACGACGTTATCCTTAGCAGCTCGATTGATCTGGTGAACGTAGATAGAAAGGCGGATGGCCGTGCGCGACTCCCCGTTAATGAGGATGTCGGAGAACACGGGCGCGCAGGAAATATCAAAACCGGTTGGAATCAAAAAACCGCGCGCGATAGCCACGGCCTTAATGGCCTGGTTGACAGCACCAGCGCCGACACACTGGATGTTGACGGGTACACCATCCTTGACCATGCCGGCGATGGCGCCGGCAACGGACGCGGGCGATGATTTGCTTGATACCTTCAGGCAATCCATGAAGAAACTCCTGCGTTTAAAAGTACGTTTTAACTGCAATAACTGTATCGTACCGAGCGGACTCGGTAAAGGCACTATTCCTCTTTGGCAAGATCGAAGGTCACAGTGATTCGATCACGCGAAACACGAATCTTTGGGTCGCCGCAAAGGTTGAGATAGTACCGGGCGGCAAGGTCATTAAAGTCGCGCTCCACAGCACGCGAAAACTGTGCCATGTCATCCTTGGCAATACGTAGCCCGCGACGATCCTTCGCGAGATCGACAGGAGCCGGCGAATGCGAGGACGAATCACGCTCGCGCAGCAGACGCGCAGTCACACCGCGAACGGGCTTAATCTGCCCTGCCAAAATGCGATGTGCCGTGCGCTCGGACATCTCAAGACCCAAACCCGAGCAGATACGGATAAAGTCCTCGGCATCAGAGGCAAGGCCTAAACGATCGACAACCGGAAGCTCACTCTCGTCATCAATGAACAGGAGACGCGACGTATCGAGCCGACTTGACGCCTGAGCATAAAGGGTCGCGGCAATCTCAGACGGAGAACCAAGATAGACATCGCAACCACGCAACTCCTCGAGCGCAAACTCACAAGCAGCGCGAATAATATTATGCGGGCCGCGAGCACAGACATAACGCCCGTCCTCATCCTTGACGGCCTGGGGCCAGCTGGACTGATCGGCACGCTCACTGAGGCGGTCGGCCGCAACGCTCACCTTAAAGGCCGAGCCAAGGTCGACACCAGACGTGACCACACGGGCCTCATCGGTGTTCTGCTTGATCGAAAACAATGCCATGCCACGACCGTGAACGCCCCAACGGTCCATCTTCATGCTCTCGAGCTTGGAGGTAACGCGGGCATCGAAGATTCGCTCTTGCATATCCTGCGGAACGCCCGAACCGTTATCCAGAAAGACAAGCGTGCGGACGCCATCTTCCTTGGTCGTGGCGAGATAGACCTTGTCGGCGCCGGC
>CAJMPF010000073.1 GCA_905215195.1 uncultured bacterium
CCTGCGCGAAATCCTCTTCGGTAAAGTCGGGCCATAATACGGGGGTGAAAAAGAGTTCGGCGTAGGCAGCCTGCCACAGCAGGAAATTGCTGAGCCGTTGTTCGCCGCTGGTGCGTATCAGCAGGTCGGGGTCGGGACAGCCCGCCGTATAGAGCGCTTCGGAAACCGTTTGCTCGGAAATCTCTTCCGAAGAGAAGATGCCGGCTGCGGCACGGCGTGCCAGACCCTGCATCGCATGGACGATTTCGCTGCGGGAAGAGTAGTTGAGGGCCAGTTGCAGCGTAAGGCGTTTCCCGGTAGCCGTTCGGTTTTCGATCTGATCCAGGTGGTGTTTTACTTTTTCGGGGAAACGGCTTTTGTCGCCGATGATCCGCACGCGCACTCCCTGAGCGGCCAGTTCGGGCGTTTCGTTGATTACGCTCTTGCAGAAGAGCTCCATCAGGGCATCGACCTCTGCGGCGGGGCGTCCCCAGTTTTCGGTCGAGAAAGCGTCAGGTAGCGAACCCCGTGACGGGTCGCGGCCTGGATTGCCCGGCGCACGGACTCCACACCCCGGATATGACCTTCGAAACGCTCCAGCCCGTGTTGCGCGGCCCAGCGTCCGTTGCCGTCCATGATAATGGCGACGTGTCGAGGTATGCGTTTTTGCTCGCTCATAGCATGCAAATATAGGGAATAAAATCCGAAAGCGAAAGAATTTCCGGCAAACAGGGATTTTTCGTCAGCTTCGGATATCCACTCCCCACATCATTTTCTTGCGTAACGTGTCGTAAAACGATATATTGTGCGGGACCGCCAGAAAAAAGCGTCTGGAAGCCAGTCGGACCCTGAATTCGGCTCCTTCGGGAATCGGACAGGTTTCGTTGTCGGTGGCGATCGATATTTCGGCGTGCCGGGCGTGTACCTTGAGCCGCACGTCGCTCGACGAAGGAATCACGACCGGGCGCATCGTCAGGTTGTGGGGCGCGACGGGCGAGAGCACCAGGCAGGCGCATTGGGGGGCGACGACCGGACCGCCCACGCTGAGCGAATAGGCCGTCGAGCCGGTCGGCGTGCTGACGATCAGGCCGTCGCCGTGGTAGGTGGCGACCATTTGGTCGTTCACGTACGTTTCGACCGAGATCATGCCCGCGCCTTGGCGCTGGATGACCACTTCATTGACCGCATAGCGGGTCGAGATGCCGTCGCCGAAGTCGCCCGTGACCTCGAGCATCGATCGGGGCTGACATTCGAGTTTGCCGGCGGCGATCAGATCGATCAGCGCCTGCAGGTTGGTACCCGAACCGCTGATGAGCACACCGATCTTGAGCGGCTCGGCCGTATCGGTGCCGGTCGGACGGGTGTAGGGCACAAAGCCCAGGCTCGCGGCAGCAGCCATCTGCTCGTTAGCGCTCATCGGAGTACACGACCTTACCGGAGCCCTCGACGCACTCGCCCACGCGGAACGGCTTCTCGCCCAGCGCGACCAGGGCCTCGGTCACGGCAGCCTCGTCCTCGGGGGCGACGATCAGGCACAGGCCAACGCCCATGTTGAAGGTCTTGCATGCCTCGTTGGGCGCGAGCTCGGCCTGGCGCGACACGTAGGTGATGACGGGCGGAACGTCCCAACCCATCTCGGCGCCGTTGCGGGTGACCACGGCGTCGACGTCGTCGGCAAGCGCGCGGTTGAGGTTCTCGGTAATACCGCCGCCAGTGATATGGGCGATAGCGTGCACGTTGGCGCCGCCGCGCAGCAGCTCCAGAATCGGCTTGACGTAGATGCGCGTGGGAGCCAGCAGGGCGTCTGCGAGCGAAGCGCCGCCGAGCTCCTCGAGCGGGCGGCTCAGCTCCTCGGCCTTAGCGGCGGCCTCGGGCGTGCCCGGCTTAATGCAGTCGACGCCGATGACCTTGCGCACGAGCGAGTAGCCGTTGGAGTGCACGCCGGTGGAAGGCAGGCCCAGGATCACATCGCCCGGGCGGACGTTTGCGGGGTCGAGCATCTTGGGACGGTCGACGACGCCCACGGTAAAGCCGGCAAGGTCGTAGTCGGCCGGAGCCATGACGCCGGGGTGCTCGGCCATCTCACCGCCCACGAGCGCGCAGCCCGCGAGCTTGCAGCCGTCGGCCACACCCTTGATGATCTTTGCCATGTGCTCGGCCTCGATATGGCCGATGGCAACGTAGTCCAGGAAGAACAGCGGCTCGGCGCCCGAAGCCAGAATGTCGTTGACGCACATAGCGACCAGGTCCTGGCCCACCGTCTCGTGACGGTCCATGATCTGGGCGAGCACGAGCTTGGTGCCCACGCCGTCGGTACCGCTAATCAGAATCGGGTCTTCCATATCCTTAAGCGCGGCAGCCGAGAACAGGCCACCAAAGCCACCGATACCGCCGATGACCTCGGGACGGTTGGTGTCCTTAACCATTTGCTTAATAGCGTCGACGGCGCGGCCGCCCTCGGCGGTATCGACGCCGGCGTCCTCATACGTCACATGCTTGCTGTCGCTCATCTGAGCCTTCCTCTCCCACTACCGTGGCGCCGCTCGGGCGCCAAACGGTGCTCATAGTTGCGTTCATTTCGGCGCGCGCCATAACAACGTACGCCGTCATATCAACAAAACAGCAGGTAAAACCTGCCAAAATAAACCTGTCCCTACATGGCAGGTTTTAGGCCTCGCCGTGTTCCTCTTCCCAGCTGCGATCGTCGTATTTCTCGACCACGGCGTCGTCATCAAAGTGCAGCGGCTTGTCCAGGTTGCGGGGCTTAAAGCCCTCCATAAACTTGTCGCGGCCAAAGCTCTCAGGAATCGCCACGGGATAACGGCCGGTAAAGCACGCATCGCAGTAACCGCCCTTGGGCATGACCTTCAGCAGGCCCTCGACCGAAAGGAAGGCCAGCGAATCGGCGCCGATATACTCGCAAATCTCGTCGACCGTCTTGTTGGCGCTGATAAGCTGCGACTGCACGTCGGTATCGATACCGTAGAAGCACGGCCAGATGACCTCGGGTGAGTTGATGCGGATATGAATCTCCTTGGCGCCAGCGTTGCGTAGCATCTTGACGAGCTGCACCATGGTGGTGCCGCGCACGATGGAGTCGTCGATGACGACCAGGCGCTTGCCCTCGATGTTGTCGCGCAGCGGGTTGAGTTTCATACGCACGCCCATGGCGCGCAGCTCCTGCGTGGGCTCGATAAACGTACGGCCCACGTAGCGGTTCTTGATAAGGCCCTCGCCAAAGGGAATACCGCTCTCGTGCGAATACCCCTCCGCGGGCGGCAGGCCGGAGTCGGGCACGCCGATGACCAGATCGGCCTCGACGGGCTCCTCGTGTGCCAGCTGACGACCCATGTCGTAACGGCAGGCATAGACGCTCTTGCCGTTCATGATGGAGTCGGGGCGGGCAAAGTAGACCTGCTCAAAGATGCAGTTTGCGGGCTCTTCGGCTGCAGGCACGCCCTGCTCGGATACCAGACCCTCGGCGCTGATGCGCAAGATCTCGCCGGGACGGACGTCACGGACGTACTCGGCACCCACGATGTCGAGTGCGCAGGTCTCGGAAGCAACGACCCAGCCGCCGGCGCGCGTGACACGGACGGCGGAGTCGACCGTCGCGGCGCCGTCCTGCGACGGCAGCTGCGAAACGGATGCGGCATCGGCCTGGTCCAGGCCCTCGTCCACCAGCTTGCCCAGCACGAGCGGGCGAATGCCGTGCGGATCTCGGAATGCGTAGAGTGCCTGCTCGTTGATGAGCGTCATGGCGTAGCCGCCGCGCACGAGCTCCATGGTCTTGCGAATGCCCTCGCGCAGATGGCCTGTACGCTGAGTAAAGTAGCCGATAAGCTTAGTCGCGACCTCGGAATCCGAATTGGAGAGGAACGGCACGCCCAGCTCGATCAGCTGGCGGCGCAGCTCGTCGGTGTTGACGAGGGTGCCGTTGTGAGCAAGCGCGATAATGACGCTGTTGATGGTAGAAAGATGCGGCTGCGAGGCTTCCCAGCTCTTGGCACCGGCAGTGCCATAGCGCACGTGGCCCACGGCCAGCTGGCCGGAGAGCGTCGACAAGTCGGCGTTGGAGAACACGCGATCGAGCAGTCCCAGGTCTTTGCGAACCATAACCGTGCCGCCATCACCCACGGCGATTCCCGCCGATTCCTGGCCGCGATGCTGCAGCGCGCGCAGACCAAAGTACGTCAGTCGAGCCACATCGCGATCGGGTGCCCACACACCAAAAATGCCGCATTCCTCATGCAGCTGGTCGGAGTCCGGATCATACGTCGACATGGCGTTCACCTGTCCCGCGGCACGCTCGGCCGCGCGGATGGTTTCTTGAGACATGGCATCCCCTCAGAGCCTCGTTATTTGGCGTTACCTGCCCTATTATACGCACGGCAAGACAAGCACTCCCGCGCATGAACAGCGCTTTTTAAAAGCCCACCGAGCTTATAATCCGTTTTGCAGCCAAACATTTTATTGGGCAGGCGCCTCGGGACCGACGATCCCGCATGCTTCCGTCGCGACGCGTCTCGTCCGCCGTTGGGGCTTGCATTGTTGCAATTGGGACGTTCGTCCTGTCTTTTGGCAGGTCGGCGGCGTATCCTTGTACCTACAGCAAAACGAGAAAGGTTATGTATGGATCGAAACGAACTCGACCCCAGCGTCCCCAGCGCCACGGAGGTCAAGAAGATCCCCCTCATCATTAAGGTGTACGCCGTCCTGTGCATCCTGTCCGGCGTGGGTACGCTCCCGTCGGTCGGCGCCTTTATGTGGCAGGTCATCACCGCACTCATCAACGGCAACGCCGCCGCCAAGCTCGGCGACAACACGCTCGTCGCGGTCGGACTGATTGTCGCCGGCATCATGCTCTCGGCTGCCAGTGCCGTCATCTTGATCATCTTTGGCCTGGACCTCATCAAGAACCAGCGCCGCAATGCCGCCCGTCTGTCCTATATCCTTATCGCATTGACCGTCGTCGAGCTTTTGGTTGACGTGATGCTCCAGGGTATCGGGCCTTTCTTGCTGCGCCCTGCCATCCAGCTCGGCATCCTCGTCGCGCTTTCGACCACCGTCGACCCCACGCTGCGCCAGGAGCGCGAGTTGCAGCGCCGCCTGCAGGAGATGCTCGATCGCGACGCCGCCGCCGAGGGCATGCTCGGGCGCGATGAAACCGGCGAAGGCTACATCAAGCTCAACTACTTCAACCTGTTCTGGGTATTCTTTGTCTGCTGCATACTCGGCCTGATCGCCGAGGACATCTGGCACATGACGGTCGACGACCCGGGCGTCTACCAGAACCGCGCCGGCATGCTGTTTGGCCCCTTCAGCCCCATCTACGGATTTGGCGCCGTGCTCATGACCATGGTGCTCAACCGCTTCTACAAAAAGAACCCCATCATCATTTTCCTGGTAAGCGCTGTGCTCGGCGCGAGCTTTGAGGTGTTCGTGGGCTGGTTTATGCAGACCTCGTTTGGCGTGGTCTCGTGGAGCTACTCGCATATGAAGCTCTTTGGCATGCCCGATCCGCTCGCCGTCCTTACGGGCGGACGTACCTGCACGGGCTTTGCCTGCCTGTGGGGCCTGGGCGGCCTCATCTGGATCAAGCTGCTGCTGCCGAGGCTGCTCAAGCTCATCAACATGATTCCGTGGAAGAGCCGCTACTCGGCTACCGTCATCTTCACCATCATTATGCTGGTCGATGGCGTTATGACGCTGCAGTCGCTCGATTATTGGTATCAGCGCGTCAACGGCACGGAACCGGATATTCCCGTTGCGCAGTTCTACGGCAAGTACTTCGATAATGACTTTATGGAGAATCGCTTCCAGAGCATGACCATGAGCCCCAAGGATGCGACGCGCGTGTAGCGCCAACCGCGCCCAAAACGCAAAATGCCCGCCGGTATCACACGTACCGGCGGGCATTTTTATAAGCCGCCTTCTATCGACGCAAGCCCCTACGCCTCGCGCTCGACCTCACTCACGCATTCATTCTTGATGGTGCCGACGAGCGCCTGCAGCGCATCGACCACATGCGGGCGAATGTCCCCGCCAATGAGCACGAGCATGATGTCGTCACCTACGACAAGCTCGCCGCTTGCCAGCCACACGCGCACATAGCCGATACCTGGCATCGCGCGCGTGGCCTCGATAGCAGCCTGCACTTTCTGAGCATCGAAGCCGAACACCATGCCGCCCACCCTGCGTCCGGGAGCTACGCCATCGGTTTCGATCCCGCGGACCTCGGACTTGGGCGTCGCGCGCACCACGCCGTTATGCGTCAGATACATCCCACAGCCTGCCGCCGAAGCATCGGCCTTGGCCTCGCGCAGCCAAGCATCAACCGAAGGCATCGTTTTGCCATTCTCGAGCATCATTTCCCCTTTCACCGTCATTGAGTAGCCCATTATCTATTCCTCGACCGGCGTGAGCACCATGACGGCACGTGTGTTGCTCAGCGATAACGAACGACAGGTCACAAGCGTTACGACCTTGGTTGCCGAAGCGGCACGATCGGTGGCATCGCTCGCCACGGCAGAGGCACCGTCGAGCATCTCGGACAGGTAGTTCTTGAGCCCGTCGTCGCCCTCAAAATTGGTCGTGCGCGCCTTGGCATACGTGTCCTCGACAACTTTGGTCGCCAGTGGTCGCAGTTTATACGTAGCATCCCGTGTGATGTAATACACGAACTCGATGCTATCGAACGTTGCCTGATCAGTGGTGTCCGAAATCACGTTGAACATCGACCCATCATTCATGTGGTGGCCGTAGATCGTGGTCTGCTGGTCAACCATTCCTGGCGCGGTATCGTCGCTGTCCAAGAAGATCGCACCCGATGCATTGGACGTACCGTCAAACAGCGTGTTGAGGTATTTGGAGTTGTTATTGGTCTGCACCACGGGATAGTTGATGTTGGTTCCCGGCGCGTAAATCCAACCCACAACCTCGGGATTTGTCTGGGCAAGTGCATCGAAGTCGATAATCGGCACGCCGCTGGCGTCCTTATCGCTTACATATTGCTTCTCGATTTTCTGGTACGAATCGCTTGCCTGCTTATAGCCAATCTGAGCATTGATAAAGATGGCAGCAGCGGCAACAATCAGGCCGATGCCGATGATGATGAGCAGAATGGGAATAATGGAGCGGCGCTTTTTGCGCGGCGGCTCGGTGTAATCCGACGGCGCGGCATGCGATGAAGACCGGGGCGGCTTCTTAGCGTTGCTATAAGATGAAGGTCGATATGCGGCTGGCGCGTCCTGTCGACGATGCGTCGCCGGCGTCACGGGGCGCGGCGCGCGCGGCTGCTGAGGAGAGGATGTCCGACCCTGCTGTGCCCCATGGGCAGCACTCGGCTTCAACGGATCGGGGATCTGAGAAGCCTTGAATCGTTTTCCCTGATAGTCAGACATGGCTCTCCTTATACTGCGGTGAAACGGCAGAACGCCTAGGCGTCGGCCATCTCCTGCTTCATCTTCTCGATAACCTTGCGGTACTCGGGGTCGCAAGCGCCTAGAATCTGCGTGGCGTAGATGGCGGCGTTCTTGGCGCCGTTGATGGCAACGCAGGCCACGGGCACGCCCGAAGGCATCTGCACCATCGACAGCAGCGAATCCATACCGCCCAGGTCACTCGTCTTCATAGGCACACCGATAACCGGCAGCGGCGTAAAGGCAGCCACGACACCACCCAGGTGAGCGGCCTTGCCGGCGGCGGCGATAATTACTTTGATACCGCGATCGGCAGCAGTCGAGGCCCACTCGTGGACCTTCGCCGGCGTGCGGTGTGCGCTCGCAATGACGAGCTCATAGGGCACACCAAGCGCCTCGAGCTCGGCGGTGCAGCCTTCCATAACGCCCAGATCGGACTTGGAACCCATGATGATCCCGACAACCGGCTTTTGATCTGCCATAAACAAAGACCTCCTGTTGAGAGCGGTGACGCGGCGGATCCGCGACCCTTAACTACTGAGAGTAGTATAGCTGCTCCCGTCCCTGCGGTCCCCGGGTGCCCCGCGGCGGGCTGGGTTTTATCTTCGCTCCCCTTGCTTCGCAAAGTCGCTCAGACAATAACCCCAGCCCGCCGCGG
>CAJMPF010000074.1 GCA_905215195.1 uncultured bacterium
GCCGGAGAGCACTTAATGTGCTCTCCGTGCGAGCAGGACTGCCCGAGCAGGGAATCTTACATTCCGCGCCGGCCGGGCAGACGAACCGGGATACAGGCCCGCTACTTGATCTTGGTCGTACCCGGTGCCAGGTTGGGGTCGGTCTCGTTGGCCTCGGTCTGGAAATGCTCGGTATAGACGTTCTTGCCGTCGCGGAACATCTCGTAGTACTGCATCTTGGCGTAATCCTCGCGCGCCTTGGTTGCGGCTGCGGCATCGGCGTCGTCACCGGTGACGTTGGAGGAGAGCGCCCAACGCAGGCTGGCGTCCTCGTAGCCCACGGAGTTGATGGCGGGCAGCGACTCGCGCAGCGTCATGTGCGCTTTCTGGTAGTCGGAGAGGGGTGCGCCGATCAGCTGCATAAGCTGCGTGGACAGGTAGTTGGTGGACAGGTCGTCGACCTCGCTCGTCTGGTCGCAGCCGGCAACGTCGTAGTTGGCCCAGATGATGTAGTCGGTCTGCCACAGGCGCTCTTGATGCGTAGCGTCGTCCTCGCCGGTAAACCACTTGTCATTGAACTTGGAAGGGAAGAACGGCTGGTGGTCGCCCCAGAACACCACGACTACCTTGCGGTCGAGCTTGCTCAAGGCGTTGAGGAAGTAGCGCAGCGCCTGATCGGACTGCTCGATGCACGAGACATACTCGTCGACATCGGACAGCGTACCGTCCTCGACGGTCTTGGTGTCCAGGTCGGTCGTGTCGATGTTCAGGTGCATCTGCTTGTCGACCGGCAGCAGACCCGTATCGTAGCCCGAGTGGTTCTGCATGGTCACGTCGAAGATAAACTGCGGATCGGCGTTCTGGTCGAGCAGCTCAAGAATCTTGTCGTAGGTGGCCTGGTCGGTCACCATGCCGCGCAGGGTATCGGCGCCCTGGAAATCGTTGATGGACAGGAACTGGTCAAAGCCAAAGTCCTTGTAGACGTTCTCGCGGTTCCAGTTGGTCGCGTGGTTGGGGTGCATGGCGGTGGTGGAATAGCCGAGCGACTTGAACTGCTCTGCCAGATTCCCGGTCGTTTCCATGTTGTAGATGGTGTAGGGGTACACGCCCGAGCCCAGGTTGGCCATGGAGTTGCCGGTCATAAACTCAAACTCGGTATTGGCGGTACCGCCACCGTAGGCGCTCACATAGAGCTTGCCGCGGCTGAGGCAGTTGGACAGGTTCTTAAAGTACTGCGGGCCTTCGTAGCCGGCGCGCATGTTCTGGTAGATCGAAAGATCCGAGAAGGTCTCGTTCATGATGGCGATGACCGTAGGCTTCTCGCTATCGAACTGCTCCTTTGCGGCGGTGCGCTCGTCGCTCTTGGCCGCGTCGGACTTGTCGTAGGCCTTGGCGTACTTTTTGAGCGTGGCCTTGGCATCGTCGACGGAGTAGTCGGCGGGTTTGGGCGGCTTGATGGACTGCGCTGCGCTAATGAAAGCGGGCAGGTAGCCCTCGCGCCAGTAGCTCTCGAGCGGGCGCCAGGTGTAGACGGTGATGCCGAGGGTGTTGTAGTAGTCGATGAGCGTGACGTGTGCGGTCACACCGCCCAGGCACAGCACGGCGACGAGCAGGTTGGTGAGTAGGATGCGCTTGGCGTTGGCGGCACCCTTCTGGCGATGCGGTGCCACCAGGCCGGCGTACTCGCACAGCAGCATGGCGATGGCGGTAAAGCCCATGGACAGCACGCAGAACAGTGAGATCGAGAAGGTGTAGCCGGTGCCGGCGACCGCGGCGGCGGTGGAGATGGCCGAAAGGTCGCCCGGCTGGATGGGCATGGATTTAAACGTGATGACGAAGAACTCGGCAATGCCCAGGACAAAGAGGGCAAAGGCCAGGACCGCGGGAGCTGCGCCGTGGCGCTGGAACAGGAAGAACAGGCCGACCATGAGCGTGGTGATGATGGCCCACTCGAGCAGGATGCACAGGGGGTAGACCCAGGTAAAGTCGTGGTTGGACGAGACCTCCATGCCTAGCAGCGCAAAGACGCCGGCGAGCAGCAGGCACAGGACGGCGGCGACGAGCGGTTTGCCCACAAAGGCGCCGCGCAGGCGGGCGAGCTTGCCGGTGGGGGCGGGGGCGTCGGGCCCGGCGAACGCAAAGACGCGCGGGGCGATGCGGTCGCGGGCGATGCTGGCCCAAGCGCAGCCGGTGAGGATGGCGTTGGTCAGGATGAGCATCACAAAGGCGAGCGGCTCGTTTTGGGCGGCGAGGCCAATAGCGCCCCAGACGGTCAAAAAGAGCTGGAACAGGCCGAAGGCGACGCTCCAGGCGAAGGCGCTCTTGGTGACGGTGCCCGACTGAGCGCGAATGGCCTTGGCCTCGCGCAAGACAAGGTAGACGGTCGCCGCAAGACCGACGAGCGAGATGGCGGCAGCGAACATGCTGAGACTCCTCACAAACTAAAACCTACGAAAGCGGGGGTTTACCCGATTGTTACCTAAATATGCGCTGCATTTGCGGGCTGCGCACAACAACCAGCCATATTAACGCGCACGTGCGGCGGTGTGGCGCAATGTAGTGGCGACCTGCGCGATAATGGACGGGAATTACACGGAAACGTAAAGGCTTCTTAAAGAATTGACGAGGATAGAGCTATGGGTGAGCAGGTTTGTATGACGGGCGCCGAGTACTGCGGCAGAGCTGCGGGCGTGGATACGAACGGTTATCCGGTCGAGACTACGGGCAATGCGGTGCTGGACACGTTGGAGCACCGTTCCTCCACGCGTGCCTTCGCGCGTGATGACAACGACCGTCCCGTGGCGGTGACCGACGAGCAGCGTGCGGCGATTTTGCATGCGGCGCGTCGCGCGCCGTCGGCGGGCGCCATGATGATGTATTCCATCGTGAGCATCCGCGAGCAGGCTACGCTCGACCGCCTGGCCGACCTGTGCGACCACCAGCCCATGATCGCCAAGGCGCCCTGGGCACTGATATTTGTGGTCGATTATGCCAAGTGGATCGATCTGTTTGAGCACGTGGGCTGCTTTGAGCCCGAGTTTGTCGAGCGCACGGGTAAGGCGCCCCGCCGCACGCCGGGTTTGGGCGACTTTGCCATCGCGGCCCAGGACGCCGTGATCGCCGCGCAAAACTCCGTGGTTGCCGCTGAGGCCCTGGGGCTGGGGAGCTGCTACATCGGTGATATCGTCGAGAATGCCGAGGAAGTTGCCGAGCTGCTCGGTCTGCCGCCCTATACCATGCCGCTGTCGATGCTCATCATCGGCACGCCCCGTAAGGAGCGTCCGGCCATTGCGCATCCCGTGGTGAACCTGGTGCACGAGGAGCGCTACTGCCGCGCCGATGCTGCGACTATGGACGCGCAGGTGGCCGAGATGGACGCGATGTTCCGTCCGCATGCCCGCGAGGTGGGGGAGCGCGTCGTGGACATCTATACCCGCAAGCACACCAGTCCCTTTATGGCCGAGATGAGCCGCTCCATGGAGTGGTGGTTTAAAAACTGGCTTGGAAAATGACGAATGTGATAAGGGGACAGTCCCTTTGTCACATCACATATCGCCGCGGTAGCCTAAAGACTGTATAAATCTTTATCTAGCTGGGAAAACAGTGCATTAAAACATGGCCGATTGCCTATAATCCCTTCGAACATTAAAGTTGGGAGGAAACCGGCTTATGGAACAAAAGGCCAAGGAGGCAGCCTCGCACGCTGCGATTCCTGTGAGCATCTCGGCGATGCTCGTCACGCTGGGCGTGGTGTACGGCGATATCGGCACCAGCCCTATGTATGTAACCAAGGCGCTCGTTGCCGGCAACGGCGGCATCGGAAGTGTGACGGAGGAGTTCGTGCTTGGCGCGCTCTCCCTTGTCGTGTGGACGGTCACGTTGCTGACCACCATCAAGTATGTGCTCATCTCGCTGCGCGCCGATAACCATGGTGAGGGCGGCATCTTTGCCCTGTACAGCCTGGTCAAGCGCTGCGGCAAGTGGCTTATCATCCCCGCCATGCTGGGTGGCGCCGCGCTGCTCGCCGACGGCATCCTGACGCCGGCCGTTACCGTTACCACGGCCATCGAGGGCCTGCGCACCATCCCGGCGGTCCATGCCGTGCTGGGCGATGACCAGGGCCGCGTCGTCGCCATTACGCTCGCCATCATCATCGTGCTCTTCTTGGTGCAGCGCATCGGTACGGCCAAGATCGGTCACGCCTTTGGCCCCATCATGACGCTGTGGTTTCTGTTCCTGGGCGGCACGGGTCTGTTCTTTGTCTTCCAGCACCCCGCCGTGCTGCTGTGCCTCAACCCGGTGCGCGGCATCGCCTTTTTGCTAAGCCCCAACAACCACGCGGGCATCATGATTCTGGGCAGCTGCTTCCTCGCCACCACCGGTGCCGAGGCGCTCTACTCCGACATGGGCCACGTCGGCCGCGGCAACATCTACGCCACCTGGCCGTTCGTTAAGTGCTGCTTGCTGCTTTCCTATATGGGCCAGGGTGCTTGGCTTATGAACAACGCTGCCAACCCCGAGCTCATGGGCATTGCCGACCTCAATCCGTTCTACCAGATGCTCGCCCCGGGCCTGCGCCCGTTTGCCGTCGGCCTTTCCACCATCGCGGCCATCATCGCCTCGCAGGCGCTCATCACCGGCGCATTCTCGCTGGTGTCCGAGGCCAGCCGCCTGGACCTTATGCCGCACATGCAGGTCTTCTACCCTGCCGAGACCAAGGGCCAGCTCTACATCCCCATGGTCAACAACGTCATGCTTGTCGGCTGCGTCATCGTGGTGCTGCTGTTCCAGAACTCGGCACATATGGAAGCCGCGTACGGCCTTGCCATTACGCTGACTATGATGTGCACCACGCTGCTGCTCTTCTTCTACCTGCACGAGGAGCGCAAGCTCAAGGTTGCTCCGTGGATCTTCGCGGCCTTCTTCCTTTTGCTCGAAGGCTTCTTCTTCGTGAGCTCGCTCACCAAGTTCTTCCACGGCGGCTACTTCACCATCCTCATGGCCGCGCTCATCATGGGCATTATGGTGTGCTGGTACAACGGCACGGCGGTCGAGCCAGTTTACGCTGCTGCCGCTGCGCAGCTACCTGCCGCAGCTCAAGCGCCTGCGTGACGACGACCGTTACGAGCGCATGAGCGACAACGTCGTGTACCTGACCAAGGACACCCATACCGACTACATCGACCGCGATATCGTCTATTCGATCTTGGACAAGCATCCCAAGCGCGCCCGCGCCTGGTGGTTTGTGAATGTCGAGACCATGGACGAACCGCACACCTTTGCCTATTCGGTCGAGACGTTCGGCACCGACTACGTGTTCCGTGTGCATCTGTACCTGGGCTACAAGATCAACCAGCGCGTCAATGCCTACCTGCGTCAGGTTGTTCAGGACCTGGCTGCCACCGGCGAGCTGCCGCCGCAGACGCATGACTACTCGGTCTACAAGGATCCGGGTAACATCGGCACGTTCAAGTTCGTCCTGATCCGTAAGCTTCTGGCGCCCGAAAGCGATGTGGAGCCGAGCGAGCGTACGGCCATCACGCTCAAGTACATCATCCGCCGCGCCGCCGGCACGCCCGCGCGTTGGTACGGCCTGGAGAACTCCAACGTGAGCTTTGAGTACGTGCCGCTGTTCACCAAGTTCAAAGCCGTGAACAAGATGCAGCGCCTGGCCCCCAACGAGCGCCCGTAGGCGCCGACAGTTGCATGGAGTTGGTTTTCGATGGACAAGATTGAGACCGGGGAGGCAAACATGGATGCAAAGATGCTTGATGGCCGCGAGGTGGTTGCCGAGCTGGTACGTGAGGCACGCGCCGACGCCGCCGAAGATCGGTTTTTGACGAACCGTGCCAACATGGATATGGCCGACCGCGTGATCTCGATTGTGGCACTGGTATTTGGAGCGGTGTGCGTGTGTGCCCTGCTCGCGCACGTGCTGTTTGTCTAGCGACCGCCGGTTGCAAAGGCTATACACTTGGAACCACCACAAGGGAAACCACCACAAAGGTGCCTGTCCCTTTGTGGTGGTTTTTGTTTTTGAGAGAGGGGCGGGACGCTGATGGACGTCCGTACGGACGGCGATATTGCCGATAGCTTTTGGTGGCGGCGCACAACGCTGACGCGCCGCACTCCTCTGTATGACGCCTGCGTATCGGTGGGGCTGCTGGTCGCGGCGACGATTGTGGGCGCGCTACTCGACCATCCGGGTCTCGCGCCGAGCATCATGATCGTCTATGTGTTCGCCGTTCAGCTGTGCGCATTCTTTACCTGGAGTCGCCTGTATTGCTTGCTGAGCTCGGCTGCCGCCGTGGCGCTCTACAACTTTTTGTTTGTCGACCCGCGCTACTCGCTGTCGCTTATCGACCGCGGCTATCCCGGCATGTTCTTCATCATGTTCGTGGTCTCGCTTGTGTCGAGCTCGATTGCGTTGGCCCTGCGCCGCGCCTTGGCACAGGCTGCCGCCAGCGACCGCCGCACGCATATGGTGCTCGAGACCAACCGCATGCTGCAGCGGTGCGCCGATCAGCATCAGATCGTTCACGCCATGGCCACGCAGCTGGCGCGTCTTTCGGGCTGCCCGGTCGTGTGGTACAGCGCCGACGCCGAGGGCGATGACCTGCTGCCGCGTGCGACGTACACAGCCGTGGGCGATGCCGCCCCGGTGCACGAGCCGGCGCCGCAGATGCCGCCGCGGCTCTCGGCGTCCGCCTATGTGGGAACGCCGCTCGACGCCACGTTTGGCGGCTCGGCGTTTTATGGCATCTACCTGACGGTTCGCACGGGCGACGGCTTCGTGCGCTCGGGCGACCCCGGCTCGGTGGTGGGCGTGCTGGCTATCGTTGCCGAGCCCGACGTGCTGACACATGAGGAGCGGACACTTGCCGATGCTATCGTGAGCGAAGGCGAGCTGGCACTCGATCGCGCCCGCGCCATGGAGGCCCGCGAGGAGGCGGCGGTGCTCGCCAAAAACGAGCAGCTGCGCGCCAACCTGCTGCGCTCCATCTCGCACGATCTGCGCACGCCACTTACCAGTATTTCGGGTAATGCCGACGTGCTGCTCGATCAGGGCTCGACCGGCACCGCGGTGCTCGACGCCCAGACGCGCCGCGGCCTGCTTCTATCCATTCGCTCGGATGCGCTGTGGCTCAACGCCACCGTCGAGAATCTGCTCGCTATCACCAAGCTCGAGGGTGGCGGCATGCGCCTGTCGACCACGCTCGAGCTCATGGACGATATCGTCGAGGAGGCACTGCGCCACGTAAATCCGGCCGTGCGCGAGCACGACCTTAAGGTGGTGGCGTGCGACGAGCCGGCGCTCGTCAACGTCGACGCGCGCCTGATGGTGCAGCTGGTGGTCAATCTGGTGAACAACGCCATCACCTATACGCCCGCAGGCTCGCATATCATGATTTCGATTAGCGTCAACGATGGACGCGTGGCGTGCTCGGTGGCCGATGATGGTCCGGGCATCGCACCCGAGGATCGCGAGCGCATCTTTGAGTCATTCTATACCGCCAACCATGGCCTGGCCGACAGCCACCGTAGTGTGGGCCTGGGGCTTTCGCTCTGCCGCTCCATTGCGCTGGCGCATGGCGGTAGCATAGAGGTTGCCGCGGCGGACCCGCACGGCTCGGTCTTTACGATTGAGCTTCCCGTCGCCGATGTTTCGTTTGATAAGGAGTAGCGCTGTGCCAAACTCTGCCGTAAAACCGCTCATCTTGGTTGTTGAGGACGACCCCGCTGTCCGCAACCTTATCGTTGCCGCGCTCGAGACGCACGGCTTGCGCCATATGGCCGTGGAGACCGCCCATGCCGCCATCGCCGCCGCCTCGTCGCAGGCGCCGAGCATTGTGCTGCTCGATCTGGGCCTGCCCGATATGGACGGCGTCAAGGTGGTGGAGTCGGTGCGCGCATGGTCGGGAATGCCGATCATTGTGGTCTCGGCGCGCAGCGAGGATGCGGACAAGATTCGCGCGCTCGATGCCGGCGCCGACGACTACCTGACCAAGCCGTTTTCGGTCGAGGAGCTGCTCGCGCGCATTC
>CAJMPF010000075.1 GCA_905215195.1 uncultured bacterium
AACTGCGGGAATGGCCTATTTGCTCAATGTGTTCGGCTGAGATCGGAAATCAACCACCACCTAATACTGGCTAGGCTTCGAGAAGACCGAGCTGCGGAACGATTTCGTCGCCGGCAGCGGTGCGGCCAAGCGAGCGCGGGGCCAGGTCGTCAAGAACCGCAGCGAGATCCCACGGCAACTCGTCGCGGCACTCAATGCGCTCCCCCGTCACGGGATGGTCGAACGCCACGCGCCAGGAATGAAGGAACTGCCTGGTCAGGCCCAGGTCGGCGCGCGCATCGCACTTGCCGTAGAGTGGATCGCCCACGCAGGCGTGGTTGATATGACGCATATGCACGCGAATCTGGTGCGTGCGACCGGTAAACAGATGGCACTCAACGAGCGTATAACCATCGTCAAAGCGCGTGGAATCAAAGCGCTCGAGGACTTTAAAGGTCGTAATGGCCTGACGGGCAAAGGGGTCGTCCGAAACCGCCATCTTGACGCGGTCGCGCGTAGAACGGGCGATACCGGTATTGATGGTGCCCTCGTCCATGGCGATGTGCCCGTGGACAAGCGTGATATAGCGGCGGTCGAGCGTACGCGTGCGAATGAGATTTTGAAGCGCGCGCTGGGTGTCGTCGTCTTTTGCCGCGAGCATAAGGCCCGAGGTATCGCGATCCAGGCGATGCACGATGCCGGGGCGGTCCTCACCCTGCACGGTACCAAGATGATCGATACCGCAGTGGTAGACCAAGGCGTTCGCAAGCGTGCCGCTCTCGTGGCCGTGGGCGGGATGGCACACCAGCCCACGCTGCTTGGAGAGCACAATGAGATAGTCGTCCTCATAGCGAATGTCGAGCGGGATGGCCTCGGGAATCACATCGGTGGGATCGTGTGGCTCGGGCAGGTCGACCGAGATGCGGTCACCGGCGCGTACGGCATACTTTTTTGACAGACAGGTCTCGCCGTTCACGATTACGGCGCCGCCCTCGATCAGATGCGCGCAGGCAGAGCGCGTGGGGCAGCCGTCGTTGGCACCCAAAAAGGCGTCGAGACGCTGGCCAGAGCAATCGTCGGCAACAAGAATATGGATGTCGGCCATTAACGCTCATTCCTTTCGCGAATCTTGCGGGCACGCTCCCCACGCTGCTTGGCTTTGCGCTTAGCGCGGGCCTCATCACGGGCATTGAGCTCAGCAGTCGCATCGACCTCGCGAGCGGCGGGACTCAAGAACATGTAACCGATAAGCGCCAGCACAACACCGACCGTAATGCCGATATCGGCCACATTGAAGACGGGAAAGTCGATGAAGGTGGTGGCAATAAAATCGGTCACGAAGCCAAAGGCCAAACGATCGATAGCGTTGCCGATAGCACCGCCCGCAACCATCGCCATGCCCACAACCTCAAGATGGGCGAGCTGGGGTGCACGAACGAGGTACACGGCAATAGCGACAATGACCGCCAGCGCCAGCACGGCAAACGCGATGCCATGTCCCTCGCCCATGCTAAAGGCAGCGCCGATATTGCGGACAAACAGGAAGTCGATCACGCCGGGGATGACGGTCACATGCAGTGCATCGCCCACGGCACGAACCGCAAGCTTGGTCAACTGGTCAACAAGCAGCACAACAAGCGCTACCCCACCAGCAACACCTAACCGCCAACGCAAAGGCGGCGTCATATCCCCAGTACGACCCAAATCAATCCCCTACCCTCAAGAACATCGAATTCCGTTTAACGCAATTAACCATCTTATATTGCCACACGCAGAGCGCACGACATATTCGCTAACGCCAGATAAATAACCCGCATAAATAGAAAGCGACATTCCGAATAACGGAATGTCGCTTGACAGCTTTCGACTAAGAGCGAAAGCGAAAGAAAGCCTCTAGCTCCAGCAATGGAAACGCCGCGCTATCGTCACCAACAGCGAAAACGTCCCTAAGCGAGCAAGGTGACGTGAAAGAGGAGGGAAGCGTACTTTGGTACGCGACCGACGATTGAACGTCAGATTGCCGCTTAGGGGCGTTTGCAGCGTCGGTAGGTTACGGCGTTCTACGAACGCCGTAACCTACAAAGCACCGGCGCAGCGCTTGCAGATATGCGCGTGGCCGTTGTACTCGCCGACGGTGGTGCGATAGTTCCAGCAACGGTCGCAGCACTCGCCCTCGGCTGCCTCGATGGCAACGGAGAGCTCCTCGCCCTGGGTCAGCTCAACATCGGAGACGATGTAGAACTCGGCCAGGTCGACGGCCTTATCACCGGTCAGCAGCGCGTACATCTCTGCGGGAACGACCGCCTTGACGCGAACCTGCTGGCTCTTGGTGAAGGTGCCGGCAGAACGGGCATCCTCAAGGGCCTTGGTCACGGCGCTACGGAGTTCGAGCGAAGCCTCGAGCACGCCCTCAAACTCATTGGCCTCATCGACCGTGATGGGCGACTTGTACCAATCGAGCAGCGCGGCGTACTTCTGGTGATCGACGCAGCCGGCGGGCGCATAGGCCATGGCCTCATCGACCGTGTAGGACAGGATCGGCTGCAGGTCGCGCATGAGCATCGAGAAGAGCTCAGCCAGCACGGTCTGGGCGCTGCGACGCTCGAGCGAGCCGGGCTTATCGCAGTACAGACGGTCCTTCAGGGCGTCGAGGTACACGTTGGAGAGCTCGGTAACCACGAAGTCGTAGAGCGCACGGTAGGCGCGCGGGAACTCGTAGCTGGCGTAGGCATCGTCGACTTCGGCCTGAACCTGGGTTAGGCGGGCAACCATGAGCTTGTCGAGCGGCAGCAAGTCGGCAAAGGCGACGCCGTCGGTCTCGGGCTCAAACTGACCCTCGAGCTCGGAGAGCAAGAAGCGCAGTGTGTTGCGGAAACGACGGTAGGCATCGGACGTACGAGCAAGGATCTCGTGGTCGATGGAAACGTCGGAGCTGGTATCGACGGAGGCAACCCACAGGCGGATGATGTCGGCGCCCATCTCGTCGCAGACCTTGTTGGGGTCGATGACGTTGCCGAGCGACTTGGACATCTTGCGGCCCTGGCCGTCGAGCGTGAAGCCCTGCGAGACGACCGCCTTGTACGGAGCGTGGCCGTTGGCACCCACCGAGGTGAGCAGCGAGCTCTGGAACCAACCGCGGTGCTGGTCGGAGCCCTCGAGGTACACATCCGCCGGATACTCCAGCTCGGGACGGTACTCGCAGACGGCCTTCCAGGAGACGCCGGAATCCCACCACACGTCGAGGATGTCCTTATCGGCCTTGAGGTGATGGCCGCCGCACTTGGGGCAGACGCAGGCCTCGCCCAGGTAGCTCTCGGGAGCGTCGGTGAACCAGGCGTCGGAGCCCTTCTCGTGGAAGAGCTTGATGACGGCGTCGAGCGTAGCGTCGTTCATGACCTTCTCGCCGCAGTCGGCACAGGTGTAGCTGGGGATAGGCACGCCCCAGTTGCGCTGACGGCTGATGCACCAGTCGGGACGCTGCTCGACCATGGCGCCGATGCGGTTGGCGGCGTGAGCCGGATACCACTTGACGTTCTCGCGGACCTCTTTGCCAGCCTGCTCGCGCAAACCGGTCTTGTCCATCGAGACAAACCACTGGTCGGTAGCACGGAAGAGCACCGGGTGCTTGCAGCGCCAGCAGTGCGGATAGCTGTGCGTGATCTTCTTCTCGAGGACCAGGGTGCCGCGCTCGCGCAGAAACTCGATGATGTGCGGGTTGGCCTCGTCGGTGTCCATACCGCTGAAGGGGCCACCGGTGCCAAACTCCTCACCGGTGTAGAACTTGCCGTCGTCATCGACCGGCATGCAGATGTCGGTGATGCCCTCCTTGAGGCAGGCAAAATAGTCGTCGACGCCGTGGCCGGGCGAGTTGTGGACGATACCGGTACCGTCATCGACACCGACGTAATCGGCCAGCAGCGCCACGCCCTCAACACCGTCAAAGATTGGCTGCTTGTAGTGGATGTGGTGGAAGGTCTCGGCGGGAACCACATAGGGCTTGCCGTCGACCATAACCGGGGTGTACTCCCAGCCAAACTCCTCACAGCACTTGGGAGCCAGGTCCTCGAGCATAACCTCGGCACGACCATCGTGCTCAACGGCAACGTAGGCGGCGCCGGGCTTGAGGGAAACGGCCTGGTCGGAGGGGATGGTCCACGGCGTGGTCGTCCAGATGATAAAGTCAACCGGGCCGTCGAAGTTCTCGAGGCCGGCGGGCTTGGAAGTCATCTCGAAGCGCACGAAAATGGACGGGCTCGTCTCGTCGGAGTACTCGATCTCGGCCTCGGCCAGCGCGGTGTGGCAGTGCTTGCACCAGTGAACCGGCTTGTGACCGCGATAGATCATGCCCTTATCGAACATGGCCTTGAAGACCTCGATGTCGGCGGCGTCGTGCTGGTGATAGAGCGTCAGATACGGGTTGTCCCAGTCGCCAAGCACGCCCAAGCGACGGAAACCGGCCTTCTGGAGCTCGATGTTCTCGACAGCGAACTCGTTGCAAAGCTCGCGGATCTTGGCCGTGGAGGTCTGGTTGAACTTCTCGGTGCCGAGCTTTTCCTCGACCTTGTGCTCGATCGGCTGACCGTGGCAGTCCCAACCGGGGACATAGGGAACTTCGCAGCCCTGCATCATCCAGTAACGGTTGATCATGTCCTTGGAGATCTTGTTCATGGCATGGCCGATGTGGATCGGACCGTTGGCGTACGGAGGACCGTCGTGCAGCACGAACTTCTTGTGACCCTCGTTCTTCTTCAGAACCTGCTCGTAGACCTTGTTGTCCTGCCAGTCCTTGAGTCGCTTGGGCTCGGACTTGGAAAGACCGGCACGCATGGGAAAACCGGTCTTGGGCAGATTCATCGTCTGCTTGTACTCGTTTGCCACGGTACCCCTTTCATGTCGTGGGCGCGCACGCCCGATGGGCACCAAAAAAAGCGCCCGTCCCTGCAAGCTGGGACGAAGCGCCACAAAACGGGCTGCACGCCCGCAAAAGCTCTTCGCTTAACCACCCAGCTTAGATGCCCTCGCCCGCGTATTCGCGCGCTCGCATCCGTTACTCGGCTGGCCTGTATCGACGACCATCTCGGCGATGTCTACTAAGACGAACCTGCGCGGCACGTCCGTTGGGACCGCAGCTCCGGGGTGATTTTCATCGGTCGCATGCACGGGTTCTCAGCGCTCCCCGCTCTCTGTAGCATGCGGACGGCCGACTACTCGTCCCCATCAACGCTTATGCGGAGTATGCTAGCACGTTCCGCGCCGGCGAAAAACCCTCAACACTGGTTTTATACGTTCGAAATTTCTCGCTATTACAGCCCTTCTCTAGGAGCAAAATACCTGAAAGCACTTTATCGAACGAAAGAAGGTTGCTATGCGCACGATTGGAATGAGCGACTACACCGTTGGCGAGGATTGCTTTACCGAGCTGCCAACTGCACTGGCGGAGTACGGCGCGAAGAAAGTCGCCATCATTGGCGGCAAGCGAGCCCTGGCTGCGGCGCTGCCGGGAATCGAGGCGGCACTTGAAGGTACCGATGTCGAGGTCCTGGAGACGCGCGTCTATGGCACCAACAGCACGCGTGCCAATATCGCCAAGGTCGTGAACTCCCCTGCCTGCCAGGAGGCTGATGTTCTTATCGCCTGCGGCGGCGGCAAGGCGCTCGACACCGTCAAGACGGCGGCCATCGAGCTCAAGAAGATCGTCTTCACTGTCCCGACGATCTGTTCCAACTGCTCCGCCGCGACCGCCATTGCCGTCGTGTACAACGACGACGGCTCGCTCGAGGGCTATTCGTACCCCAACCGACCGGCGCACATCTTCATCAACCCCAAGATCATCGCCGAGGCTCCGGCGGAGTACTTCTGGGCCGGCGTGGGCGATGCCCTGTCCAAGCAGCCCGAGGTCGAGTACGCCACGAGCGCCGGCAACCTGGAGCACACCGCCGGCCTTGGCCTGGCTCTTGCCCACACCTGCTCCGAGCCGCTGTTTACCTATGGCGTCCAGGGTCTTGGGGACGTGCGCCAGGACCTGTCGAGCGAGGCCGTCAAGCAAATCGCACTCGATATCGTGGTCAATACGGGCTATGTCTCGAACCTGACGAACCAGAACGATTACTACTACAACTCGAGCGTGGCGCACGCATTCTACAACGCCACATGCAGCATTCCGCGCGAGGGCACCTACCTGCACGGCGAAGTCGTGAGCCTGGGCGTGCTCGTGCTGTTCGCCTATACGGGCGATACCGAGAACCTTGAGCGCTACGCGGCCTTTAACAAGCAGATGGGCCTGCCCGTGACGCTTGAGCAGGTCGGGCTTTCCGAGTCCGATATCCCGGCCCTGTGCGAGTACGCGCACGCCACCAACGAGTGGAAGCAGGGCAACCCCGAGCCCTTCACCGACGAAAAGTTCGCCGCCGCCATCAAGGCCGCAAACGCCTACGGCCACACGCTCTAGGCCTAGCCCAAAACCACCACAAGGGAGCAGCACCTTTGTGGTGGTTTTTTATTGCTCCAGCATGCTGGGGTCGAACTCGCTAGCCGGGATCACGCGATAACCGTGGCGGAGCAGTAAATCAACGAAGACGCCGTTGCCCGCCGTAAGGGTGCCGCTGAATGTTCCGTCGTAGATGCGACCCGCGCCGCACGAGGGACTACGGTCCTGCAGGATGCACGCGGCGATCTCTTCCGGCCCGCCCGCCTGCTCGCACATATCGAGCGCTCGTTGGGCACCCAGGCGAAATTCGCGATGGACCGAGATGCCCTCGCAGGTACGAACCTCTCCGTTCACAATCTCGGACGGCTTGCGCGGCGTGGGCAGGCCCCCAAAGACCTCAGGGCACACCAAGAGGACCTCGGTCCCTGTACGCTCGCAGGCCTCGACCAACTCGCGATGGTAGTTGTCGAGCCCGTTATACTTGCAGCTCTCGCCCATCAAGCAGGCGCTCACCACGATCTTCATTTCCATCCCTCTCAAGCAAAACGCCCCATTTGAGAAAGCTGCTCAAATGGGGCGTCGGCGTTTACTGGCTCGGCCGCGGCTTTACTGCTGCTTGGGCATCAGCGGATTCTCACGCGTGAGGAGGTTCATGAACTCCTCGCCCGTGATGGTCTCCTTCTTGTACAGATAACGAGCCAGCTCATGGAGCTTGAACTTGTTCTCCTTGAGGATCTGCAGAGCGCGATCGTGCGCGTCCTCGATCAGCTTAGCGACAATCGCGTCCACACGCTCGGCCGTACCGGGGGCGCAGGTGAGCGACGTGTCCTGATTGAGATACGCGTTCTGCACGGTACCGAGCGCCATCATGCCAAACTCGTCGGACATACCAAAGCGCGTCACCATGTTGCGGGCGAGTTTGGTGGCCTGCTCGATATCGTTGGCGGCGCCGGTCGTCATCTCGCCAAAGATGAGCTCCTCGGCGGCACGTCCACCGCAGTAGACGGCAAGCTTGTCCAGGACCTCCTGGCGCGTGGTCAGGAAGCGCTCATCCTCCTCGACCTGCATGGTGTAGCCAAGAGCGCCGCTCGTGCGCGGCACGATGGTGATCTTGGTAACCGGCGCGGAACCCTTTTGGCGGGCAGCGACGATGGCATGGCCGATCTCGTGGTAGGAAACGACCTGCTTCTCGTGGTCGGAAAGCACCGTGGACTTACGCTGTTGGCCGGCAATGACAACCTCCACCGACTCCTCGAAATCGTCCTGGGTTGCACGCTTGCGACCCTCGCGAACGGCGCGCAGGGCGCCCTCGTTGATGATATTGGCCAGGTCGGCGCCCGAGGCACCGGGCGTGGCGCGGGCAATCGCGGTCAGATCGATCGGCGGCTGGGTCTTCACGCTCTTAGCGTGGAGCTCGAGGATGTTCTTACGGCCGGTCAGATCGGGCAACTCGACGGGGATGCGGCGGTCAAAACGACCGGGGCGCAGCAGCGCCGGATCGAGACTGTCGGGGCGGTTGGTGGCAGCGAGGACGACGATACCCTTGTGGTTG
>CAJMPF010000076.1 GCA_905215195.1 uncultured bacterium
CACAAACGAACTCGCGCCTGCCGCAGACGCCTATCTCCGCGCGCTGCTCGAGCACAACGCAGTACAGGCGGAATCGGCGGTAGTGCAATCGGGGCAGAGCGAGGACATGCTCGTCGATACCATCAACGAGGCGCTCTTTGACCTGGTGGGCGACACCGTAATTGAATTTAGCGCGGCAGGGCCGCAGATTATTGAAGACTACGAAGCAGACGTGAGAGGATACCTAGACCATGAGTGATACCGCATCCGCAGCACCCCGCGTGCCCAAGCGCGTCGCTGCCGTCATTCTCAACTCGCTCAAGGGCGGCGTGGTCCCGCGCATCGGCCTTCCCTACATTACCGTAGGGCGCGAGGTCGAGATCCGCGCCCTGCTCACCGATCTGAGTCTCATCGCCGACGGTGGTGCGAGCTTCCGCTTTCTGGTCGGTCGTTACGGCGCCGGCAAGAGCTTTTTGCTCCAAACCATCCGAACGCATGCCATGGGCGAGGGATTCGTCGTCGCCGATGCAGACTTATCCCCCGAGCGCCGTCTGCAGGGCGGGCAGGAGCAGGGCCTTGCCACCTACCGCGAGCTCATACGCAATATATCGACCAAGACGCGCCCCGAGGGCGGTGCGCTCAACCTTATTCTGGATCGCTGGGTTGCCTCGTGTGCCGACGTCGACGAGTCGGTCGTCAATGCCCAACTGGCCCCGCTCGAGGAGATGGTCCACGGCTTCGACTTCACCCGCATGCTTCGCCGCTATCGCACGGCCGTATCCGAGGGCGACGAGGAAGCCATGAGCCGCGTGACCAAATGGATCCGCGGCGAATACCGTACCAAGAGCGAGGCTCGCGCCGAGCTGGGCTCCTCGACCATCATCAGCGATGACGACTGGTACGACTACGTTAAGCTCATCGCGCGTTTTTTGGTCTGCGGCGGCTACAAGGGTATGTTGGTGCTCATCGACGAGCTCGTGAATCTGTATAAGATTCCCAACGCCATCACGCGCCAGTACAACTACGAGAAGATCCTGACCATGTACAACGACACGCTCCAGGGCAAGGCGCAGTACCTGGGCATGATCATGGGCGGCACGCCAACCTCCATCGAAGACCGTCGCCGCGGCGTGTTCTCCTACGAGGCCCTGCGCAGCCGACTCGCTCAAGGCCGCTTTGCACGCGAGGACCTTAAGGACATGCTCGCGCCCATCATCCGCCTGCAGCCACTCACCTACGAGGAGCTGCTGGTGCTGATCGAAAAACTCATGCAAATTCACGCCGGCTACTTTGGCTGGACGCCCACGCTTACCGAGAACGACTTGGTGGACTTCCTCAAGATCGAGTTCGGTCGTGTGGGAGCCGACACACATCTGACGCCGCGTGAAGTCATTCGCGACTTTATCGAGCTGCTCGACATCCTATGCCAGAACCCCGACGCCAACGTAGCCGAGCTGCTGCAAAGCGTCGGCGGCGACGCGCTGGCGCCGGCAGCAGCAACAGGCGACACCGATACCGCAGACGGCGACCGTAACATCGCCGAATTCACCATCTAACCTGCCAAAAAGGGACAGGTTTATTTTGGCAGGCTCTATCTGGGAAAACGTTGAAGCAGTAATGCAGCAAGCCACTGCCCGCCGCGTTGAGAGATTCGCTTTTGAAAGGAGGCCCCGTGAACGCCTTTGACCGCTACGCCCCGTTTATCCAAGACTTCATCTACTCCCACGATTGGGAGAGCTTGCGCTCTATCCAGGTTGCGGCGGCAGATGCCATCTTTAACACGCAGGACAATGTGCTCCTGACGGCATCCACGGCTTCCGGCAAAACCGAGGCAGCCTTTTTTCCCATCCTGACCGAGTTTTGGGAGAGCCCGCCCGCAAGCGTTGGCGCCCTCTACATCGGCCCCCTCAAAGCGCTCATCAATGATCAGTTCGTCCGCCTCAACGACCTCTGCGAAGAGGCCGATATCCCCGTCTGGCACTGGCATGGCGATGTCTCGCAGTCGCACAAGGCTAAGCTCATCAAAAAACCGAGCGGTATCCTACAGATTACGCCCGAGTCGCTCGAGGCGCTCCTGATCCATAAGCACATGGCGATCCCGCGCATGTTCTGCGATCTGCGCTATGTGGTCATCGACGAGGTCCATTCGCTCATGCGCGGCGACCGTGGCGGGCAGACGCTCTGCCTTATCGAGCGCCTGTCGCGCATGGCCGGCGTACAGCCTCGACGCATTGGCCTTTCGGCCACCATCGGCGACCCCGAGCGCACGGGCGCTTTTCTCTCACAGGGAACGGGGCGCGACTGCGTTATCCCCCGCTTTGAAGAACCGCGCCGCGTGTGGCGCATCTCCATGGAGCACTTCTACAACTCGGGTCCCCAGGCGCAGCAGCGAGGATTCACGAGCACAGGTCCGCAGGAAGCTGAGGTGCTCGCATGCGAGCGCATTGAGGCGGCACCACCCGTGGCACTGCCCGTCAGCATTCAAGACATGCGCCATAGCGGGCAACTCACACAGGAGGAACGCCGCCAACGTCGCGAGCGGGCACGGGGCAAGGCCGCACCCAAGGACCGCCGAACTTCCTCGGCCCCCGAGGGCGAAGTCGATATCCCACGAGCGACCGAGCAGGCGCTTCTCAACCCCACCGACACGGCGCCCGACAACGCCGACCCCGGTATGGGCTATATCTTTGAGCATACGCGCGGCCGCAAGTGCCTGGTCTTTGCCAACTCGCGCGAGGAGGCAGAGGCCGCGTGCTCCATGCTGCGCAGCTACTGCGAAAGTCGACACGAGCCCGACCGCTTTCTCATCCATCACGGCAATCTTTCGGCATCGCTGCGCGAGACGGCCGAGGAGCTCATGCGCGACGAGGAGCAGGCGCAGACAACCGTCACCACCTCTACGCTGGAGCTCGGTATCGATATCGGCCGCCTGGAGCGCGCCTTCCAGATTGACGCGCCGTTTACCGTCAGCTCCTTTTTGCAGCGCATGGGGCGCACAGGCCGTCGCGACCTTCCGCCCGAGATGTGGTTTGTCATGCGCGAGGAAGAACCCGAGCCGCGCACGATGATGCCCGAAACCATTCCCTGGAAGCTCCTGCAGGGTATCGCGCTCGTACAACTCTATCGCGAGGAAAAGTGGGTCGAGCCGCCCGAGCTCGATCGACTCCCCTACAGCCTGCTCTATCACCAGACTATGTCGACCCTCGCCAGCACCGGCGAGCTCACGCCGGCCGAACTAGCCCAGCGCGTGCTCACGCTCAGTTATTTCCACCGTGTCTCGGCAGACGATTACCGTGTGCTGCTACGTCACCTCATTAAGATCGACCATATCCAGGTCACCGAAGGTGGCGGGCTCATCGTGGGTCTCGCGGGCGAGCGCATCATCAACAACTTTAAGTTCTACGCTGTGTTCCAAGAAAACGAGGAGTTCACCGTTCGCAGCGAATCGGCCGAGCTGGGCACGATTGTTAATCCGCCCCCGCCCGGTGAGCGCATCGCCATCGCCGGACACTGCTGGATCGTCGAGGAAGTGGACTGGAAGCGCCACACCGTCTTTGCCACGCAGGTCAAGGGCCGGGTGCCGGCCTACTTTGGCGACTGCCCCGGCGACATCAATACACACGTACTCGAGCGCATGCGCAAGGCGCTCAACGAGCACGCGACATATCCGTACCTTATGGGTAACGCGCGGGCCCGCTTGGCGCAGGCTCGCCATACGGCTGAGATTTCGGGTGCGGGAGCTAAGCCGCTCATTAACCTGGGCGGCGACACCTGGGCGCTCTTCCCCTGGCTGGGCAGCTACGCCTTTTTGGCACTCGAGCGTATGCTCAAGATTAAGTGTGCCGCGGAGCTGGGCCTTCGCGGACTCGACCCGTCACGTCCGTACTTTATGCAGTTTAAGATGAAGGCCGACGAGGAGACGTTCTTTGAGGTGCTCGCCGCCGAGGCCGAGAAGGACTTCGATCCCATCGAGTTCGTCTATCCTGGCGAGGTGCCTTACTTTGACCGCTACGACGAGTTTGTTCCCGAAGAGCTCGTGCGCAAAGGCTTTGCCGAAGGCGTGCTCGACATCGAGGGTATGAAGCAGCGCGTCCTCAGCTGGCGCGACCACGCCTAAGACCAGTCTTTTTTGGGACGGGGAGACTTACTTGTCGTGAAGGACGGTGCCGAGGAAGTCGGTGTCGAAGGGCACGGCTTCGGCAAAGGCGTAGTTGCCGCCGCTGGCGATGAGCAGGTAGTTTTCCTCGCCGCCGAACTTCGCATCGCCACATGGGACCACCCAGGCGTGGGCGAATACCTCGAGTGCCGCGGCAGCGCAGTCGCGCAGGAACGTCACATCGCTTCCCTCGTTTGCGCTCACGATATTGGCCACGTAGATACCCCCGGGGTTCAGGCTGCCCCGCACCAGGCGCAACGCTTCAACCGTCGCCAGCTCGCGTACGGGCTCGGCACCGCCAAAGCAATCGCTCACGACCACGTCGTAGCGACGATGGCCCACGCTCGTAATGCCCAAATATGAACGAGCCTCGGCGGTTATCACCCGCAGACGATCGCCCGCCGCGCGCTCCAGCTCGTCTAGGTAGAACCAGCGGCGCGCCAGGCGCGTAATCTCTCCGTCATACTCGATGACGTCCATGCGCAAACCCTCGTGCGACATCAGAGCGAACTTAGGATAGGCAAACCCGCCGCCGCCCAGCATAAGCATGCGGTCGATACCGTGACCATAAGCGTCATGCATTGCGTCCTCGGCCTCAAACACATCGTCAAACGCACGATAGTACGCAAAGACGGGCTCGGCCCAACGCTCACCAACATAGCTCGCGCTTTGGTAGACGCCGCCTTGCACCAATACGCGGACTTCGTCGCCGCCCTCATCGTGCACGCGTTTCACACGCGCCAACCCATTGCGGGTTCGCGCAACCTGCAGACAGGCAGCACGAACAGCGACGGCGGCCGCACCAAGCGCCGCGGCCCCCAGAGCAACGCCGGCAACGACGCCGGCAGAAACACTCGGCTTGTTCATTTAGAGCTCCTTTTGCAGATAGAGTCCATGATCGTAAAAACCCAAATGGCGATAGTACTCGCGCGTACCAATCGCGCTGATCACGTTGACGCGCGCATAGCCGGCATCCCGGACAATCTCGCACGCACGCTCTACGAGCAAACGCCCCAACCCGTGATGCTGCGCCGCCTGGCCTTGATGCCCCACGCGCGCCGCCATGCCATACACGTGCACCTCGCGAATCATCGCCTCGTCCGGTATCGTCGGCAACTCGTCCGTATGCGCGGCAACAAAAGCACGATCGGGCAGAGACAGGCGCAAAAAGCCCGCGATCTTGCCCTCGGGCGTCACCCACTGCAAAAAGCGCTCGCGCGTCACCGGGGTCTCGTATGCGACCTCATCAAGAGATAGCTCATCCAACTCGGCACCCGCCGTGCTGATTTCGCGATAGCGAATCTCGCGCACCGTCGCACCGTCACCCCGAGCAGCCAGGCGGTTCTCAACGAGCTGACGCAGGTTGGGTTTCTTGTTGCCCACCATGATGTCGTCGGAACTAAAGTCGCGAATCATGCGGCTGATACGGCAGAAGGACGGCGTCACCACGATGTCATCGGCCAGCACATCGAGCAGCTCTTCCTCGGTATAGGGGCGCCACTCGCCACGCTCATAACAGCCTACCAGGCGCGAACCCTCGATGAGCGCGCACGGGTAAACCTTGACCTCGTCGGGCATAAAGGCCCCTTCGGTCATAAAGCGCTCGTAGTCGCGCTTATCCCCCTCGGGCGTAGCGCCCAGCAAGTTGAGCATAAAATGTGCGTGGATCTTAAAGCCAAACAGGCGCGCAAGCGAAAACGCCCGCTCGATCTGTGCCACCGTAATATGGCGCTCGTTGATGTCGAGCAGGTGCTGGTCAAGGCTTTGGATGCCCATCTGGATCTTGGTGCAGCCCAGGCAGCGGATAAGCGTGAGGGTCTGCGGCGTCACGGCATCGGGGCGCGTCTCGATAACGAGCCCCACCACGCGATGCTTCGCCGTCTCGTTGATGCGCTGCTGACGCTCAAGTTCCTCCATCGTTGTCGTTTGCCACTCGGCAACCTCGCCCCACGGCGTACCAGGGCCGTACAGACGACGCACCGCGCGGTTGTAGCCGCCCACGGCAGCATCCACACGCTCCTGCTCGTCGGCAACGCCGGCAGCAAGCTCAGCCTCGTCTGTCGCAATGCCGGCAACCCGATAGCGCTCGCGGCGCTCTGTTACCACCGGCGGCAGCGCATCGGCGGGAGCGTCATCGAGCAGGCGCCCCGCCTCGGCACGGCTGATGCCCGGACGCGCCAGCATGGGGTTGGCCGCCACGCCGGCGACGGCATCGTCATTGAGCGCACGGAAAAGCTCCGACATAAACCACGTCTGATACCCTTGCGGATAGTCGCTCCAGGTGCCACCGAGCACGATGAGCTCAATCTTATTGGTTGCGTGCCCCATCTGCGAAAGCGCGGTCAGACGAGCGCTCACCTGCAGATACGGGTCAAAGCAATTTTGCTCCGCACGGGCGCACGCCGGCTCGGCGTGCAGGTAGCTTTTGGGCATGCGCAGATCGTTGGGACAAAACAGGCAATCGCCCGAGCATGGCCAGGGCTTGGTGATAACGGTAATGGTCGCCACGCCCGAAGCCGTGCGACGAGGCTTCATACGCAGCACCTGCAGCAGTCGACGTTCCAGCTCGGCATCGACATTCCACCCAACCCAACGAGCCGGCTCCCCACGTTTTACCCGCTGGTAGAACGGCAGCAGACGGCGCTTGGCCAAATCGCGTTTGTCGGCACCCTCACGGCGCGCCTCGGCATGTATCAGTTTGACGAGCGCTTTGTCGTCCACGGTCTCGCCGCGACGCAGAGCCTCGAGTATGTTCAAGATAATCTGTTCCATGACCCCATTGTAAAGGCAAAGGCACCGGAACCCGTCACGGCTCCGGCGCCTCCATCAAACAGCGCAGCTATGGTATATAAGTCTTCGATAACCGCCCGTCACTCTGAATCAAATGACATGTCGCCCGAACCGACCTCAAAACGATACGTAGCAGACTTATCGCCGTTATCGAATTCAAGATTCAAAATGGTCTCGCCGTCGTAGCCAAGCGGAAGGAAATCGCTCTCGAAGTCGCCGCTGCCCAAGGTAAGGCTCGCCTTAAAGCCCGTCGAGTTCGGAACCATCATCTCCACATCGCCCGAGCCCACACTCACGTCCATCGACTTCGCGGGGGCCTGGTAGAGCTCGAACGTCACATCGCCCGAACCGACCTCAGCACTGAGCGCATCAGTCACGCTGCCCACAAACTCTACATCTCCCGCACCCAGGAAAAGGTCGAAACCATCACAGGTGACACCGGCAATCTGCAGATCACCCGAGCCCACGTGCGCGTTGACTCCCTTCAGATGTTCGGCAACACGGCGCGGCAGCTCGACCGTAACTGAGCGATCGATTGCCTTACCGTCATCACTTCCAAACTGGGAAACCTTGAGCGTCGAGTCCTCGACGGATGCGATGTTCTGCGTCGCGGCCTTGGAGGCATCCATACCATTGGCAACGCGTCCCCGCTCGATAACGCGAGCCTTGTTACCATCAATAACCTTGACGTCCACCGTAGCCGCATCGATATCGAAATCGAGGTAGCGAAACTCATCGGCATCAAAGGTCGTACACGAAAGCTGCTGAGGCCGAGCGGAATAGTTACCGCCATCGTTCATAAAATCGTCGTCATCAACCACATCGTCCATACCGGACAAGCCGGGTATAACATCGTCGAGATCCCACGGGCCATCAAAATGAATCAAAGTCCGCGAAACGCCAAAAACAAGCCCGATAATCAGTACAAACGCTCCGATGCCGACGCCCAGGCGCAGCTTGGATTCATGCGAAAGCTTCATCATTCGTCACCTTCTTTGGCGATCGGCTCAGCGGTGGTCGCG
>CAJMPF010000077.1 GCA_905215195.1 uncultured bacterium
CCGAATCCAACTGCTGCTGCCGCTGTGCCTAACCGGCGACAAGCCTGAGCTGGCGCTGACCATCCAGCGCGAGGATGGCTTCTATGCCGCACGCACGTGCCTCACGCTCGACATGGCGTACAACAACGCGCGACTTATCTGTCGTCCCGAGACCTCGTGGATCAAGCGGTAAAGGGTGGTTGAGCTGCGGGTTTGCTGGTTACGGCGCTTGCCATGGTGCGGCCGACGCCCAGGAATTTACAATCGAGGGCAAAAAGTTCTTGGTAAACCGCGCACGGCTATGTTAGTATCTCTTTTGCCGAAAGGCGACGGGCGATTGGCTCAGGGGTAGAGCATATCCTTCACACGGATGGGGTCACAAGTTCGAATCTTGTATCGCCCACCATCTAAAGCACAGGTCAGAGGTGTTAAACCTCTGACCTTTTTCTTTTTTGACACCAAGGGTGATTCCAAAACGAATCGTAGTCGTATAAGGCGTCATTTTTTTCGCACCCTTTTTGCTGACGCCATTGCATGTTTTGTATAAAACGCATGCGTATTTTCATTGAATCCCCCATGTGATCCGCGCGCAAATGTGGAGACAGGGACCACATGCCCAAAGCTCCTTCCAGCGGTTTTCTATCACACGACGGTTTTTCGGCGGAACTCGGCATGCTTTTGTCAGCATTTGGTTTGCTTCCCGTACTTACCCGCATGATGCCCCGGTAGATAATCGGCCATGCCCGCAATCCGCACGGCCTACGGTCGAAACCAGGGGAGGCCACATGGACGAAATCGTCTGCGCAAACACCGCATTCCGCTACTGGCGCTGCCCACCGCAGGTGCATGACCTCTACCCGCGCCTACCCAACTCCGAAGACGGCTGGCGGACCCTATCCCAAGCCCCTTTCGTAACCGATGTCCTCAAGACCCCTATTATCGCTGTTGCTTCGCCAGGTTGTTGTAATCACCACTCGGGATTGCGCTCCACTATTCGCTGGGAAGGGGCTTCGGATACCGGCACAACAACCGACACTCATTTAGGCTTTAGCGTCACCAATCCGCTTAACACGTTATTTACTATGACACGCTTTGTGTCCCAAATAGATCTCGTACTGGCTATGTACGAACTTTGCGGCTGGTTTTCTGTTTTCGAGCCGACCCCCGCTGTCGAAATGCAGTTTAAAATCGCGTTAAAGGAGAATCGCAATTCCAGCACGCAGGATCCGTTCGAACTTGGAGAAGGCGAAGACGAGATTCCTTGGAAACGAGTTTATGCCCGCACAACCGTAAAGGTCCCAGTAAATGAAGGCCAAACGAACAATCGCGAGGATGGAAGAGAGGTTACGAAACTCAAAGGTACTTCGCTTTGGATGAGAAAGCCACTCATCGAACTGAGCGACTTGCATCGATTCGCCGAAAAGGTCAAAAGTCAAATGTGGGGAAAGCAGTTTTATGATGCCGCTCAGCAGGTTATCGGCATTGCTGCATCTCCACTCGAGGTCGCGGGGGTCCTGCTTCTAAGTCGTTCTCGACGTCTAGGTGGTTCAGGATTCAGATACGTATACCTCAACGATTTAACCCCTCTATCCGAGGAAGCCCAAAGCATCGCAGGTCAAAAGGTTTGCTACGGTGACATCGTGATTGTAAACCCAATCCTAATGAAGGCAGCAATTATCGAAATCCAAGGTGAGGTCATCCATGGGTCAGGCGCGGTACTTGACCAAGATGCGGAGCGCATGACTGCGCTCCAGAGCATGGGTTTCGATGTGTTCTTGGTAACCCACGATATGCTTAACGACAAAAAACAGCTAGACGCCATAATCAAAAGCGTCTGCAGTCGTTTGGGGATTCGATATAAAGCCAAATCCGAGGCAATGAAGCGCGCCGAGACGCGACTGCGAGCAAATGTTCTGTGCAACTGGTTGGAACTCGGAAATTAGCCGGCGACAAGGCGCTAGAACGACCTAGTTTTCCTGCTAGTGAATTAGTATCATTTCAAAACTATGCCGGATTACGGGGCTGGACCCGGACCGGCCGTCCATACCCTGCATTTCACGGAATGCGTAAGCCGTCTACCTGCGGTTTTGATTTTACCGATGACGGCATGCTCGGGGGTTCCCGGCCTGGCCCCGTAAACCGGCATGGTTTTGAAATCGCCGGGTCGGCGGGAGCGCGATTGGCCCCGGTAATGGGCCTGGCGCCGGCAAGACGGCCGTTGGGCGGATGGCGGCCCGCGCCGCGATTGCGAAATTTTCCAAAATTGTCCTTGCATCGTGGTCCGAGTTCCCGTATAGTACTTCTTCGCACGGGGGCGTAGCTCAGCTGGGAGAGCGCTTGACTGGCAGTCAAGAGGTCAGGGGTTCGATCCCCCTCGTCTCCACCCGAGCATTGAATGAGGCTCCAACGCAAGTTGGGGCCTTTTTTCATATAGGCACACAAGGTCAAAGGCGGCACCATGATCCTCCTGGTCGACAAGATCGAAAAAAGCTTCGGCGCGCGCGTCCTCTTTAGTGGCGCGTCCTTCCAGATCAACCGCGGCGAGCGTTTTGCGCTCGTGGGACCCAACGGCGCCGGCAAAACCACCATGCTCAAGATCATCATGGGCATCGACAGCCCCGACGCCGGCCAGATCCAGTACGCAAAGGACTGCCAGGTAGGCTACCTAGAGCAGGAAACCAACCTGGAGCACAAGGACACCACCATCCTTGCCGAGGTCATGGCGGCCGCCAAGGAAATTCGCCGCATGGGCGAGCGCGCCAACGAGCTGCAGGCCCAGATTACCGAGCTCTCCGAACAGGGGAAGGATGTCGACGCGCTCCTCAACGAGTACGGACAGGTCCAGGACCGCTTTGAGCACCTGGGCGGCTACGAGCTCGAGAGCAACGCCCGCAAGATCCTATCTGGCCTGGGCTTTAAGGTCACCGACTTTGAGCGCCCGTGCTCCGAGTTCTCGGGCGGCTGGCAGATGCGCATCGCGCTCGCCAAGCTCTTCCTGCGCCACCCCGACCTGCTGCTGCTGGACGAGCCCACCAACCACCTGGACCTCCACGCCACCGAGTGGCTGGAGGAGTATATCCGCTCCGCCGGCGAATACGCCGTCCTTGGAGGTGATGCCGTGCTCATCGTCAGCCACGACCGCGCCTTCATGGACGCCTGCGTCGACCACGTGGCCGCGCTCGAGAACCGCCGCGTGACCACCTACACCGGCAACTACAGCAGCTACCTCAAGCAGCGCGAGGACAACCTGGAGCAGATGCGCGCCAAGCGCGCCGCCCAGGAGCGCGACATCGCCCACATGCAGGTCTTCGTTGACAAGTTCCGCTACAAGCCCACCAAGGCCGCCCAGGCGCAGGAGCGCATCCGCAAGATCGAGCAAATCAAAAAGGAGCTCGTCATCCTGCCCGAGGGCCACAAGCACATCGACTTTAAGTTCCCCGATCCGCCGCGCTCGGGCGACATGGTCGTGGGTCTGGAGGGCGTGTCCAAGTCTTACGGCAACAAGCACATCTACAGCGATATCGACCTCAAGCTCTACCGCGGCGACCACGTGGCGCTCGTCGGCCCCAACGGCGCCGGCAAGTCCACGCTCATGAAGATTCTCGCCGGCCTGGAGCCGCCCACCACCGGCACCCGCGATCTGGGCACCAACGTCGGCGTCGCCTACTACGCCCAGCACGCACTCGAGGGCATGACCGAGTCCAATACCGTCCTGCAAGAGATCGACACCGTCACGCCCAAGTGGACCGTACCGCAGCAGCGCAGCCTGCTGGGCGCCTTCCTATTTAGCGACAACGATTCCATCGAGAAGCAGGTCCGCGTCCTCTCCGGCGGCGAAAAGGCGCGTCTGGCACTGGCCAAGATGCTTGTGGCCCCCGAGGCACTCCTGTGCCTGGACGAGCCCACCAACCACCTGGACATCGACTCGGTGGACATGCTCGAGAACGCCCTGCAAAACTTCCCCGGCACCATCGTTCTGATCAGCCACGACGAGCACCTGGTGCGCGCCGTGGCCAACCGCATCATCGACATCCGCGACGGCAAGGTCACGGTCTACGACGGCGACTACGACTACTACCTCTACAAGCGCGAGGACCTCGCAGCCCGCGCCGCCGCCGAGGCGGCAGGGGAGAGCACGCCCGCCAAAACCTGCTCCGCCCAAGCCGACACCCCCGCCGCCGCACCCAAGCCTGCCGAGGGTAAAAAGACCAAGGAGCAAAAGCGTGCCGAGGCCCAGGCCCGTGCTGCGCTCAACAAAAAGCTCAAGGGCGTGCGCAACCAGCTCAAGAAAATCGAGACGGAGCTTGACAAAAAGCGTGCCCGCTATGACGAGCTTATGGAATTGATGGCCAGCGAAGAGCTTTATGCCGATCAGGATAAGTTCAACGCCGCGCTGGGGGAATATAACGGCCTTAAGCAAGAGCTTCCCAAGCTCGAGGACGAATGGCTGGAGCTTTCCACCCAGATCGAAGAGGAGACCGCGCGTGAACTCTCGTAAGGCCGCTGCCGTGGCGATGAGCATCATCGCCATCGCGTGTCGCATCTGCGGCATCTTTATGAGCGCGATGACCGTGCTGCTGTGCTTTAGCGGCCTGACCGCCAAGCTGCAGATCGTCGGCTTTGTCGTTGAGCTTTCGCGCGCGCTGCCGAGTGCCATCGCCGGCTACGGCGTCATCACCTCGCCCTTTGGTGGCGTGTTCCGTCTGGATTACGCCATCGTCGCTGTGATCCTGTTTGTAATTGACTACCTGCTCACGCGCGCCTCGCGCCGCGTCCGCTAGGGGAGCGCCATGTCCAGCAGCTACTTCATGAACCTGCTCGCGAGCGCCATCGCCGTCATCATTGGCATCGTGATCCACGAGAGTGCACACGCTGCCGCGGCCTGGGCGCTCGGCGACAAGACGGCCCGATCGCGCGGGCGCGTGTCACTCAACCCGCTCAACCATATCGACCCGTTTGGCACCATCATCCTGCCGCTGCTTATGCTCGCGGCCGGCGGTCCGGTATTTGCCTTCGCCAAGCCGGTGCCCGTCTACCTCAACAACCTCAAGCACCCCAAGCGCGACGAGCTCCTGGTGAGCGTGGCCGGCCCTGCATCGAACATCGCGCTCGCGTGCCTTGCGGCCGCCCTCATGCACACCGCATACGGCAACCTCTACACCAGCATGTCCTTTGCCGTGGCATCGCAGATCATGAACTTCGGCGCCACGTTTATCGTAGTCAACCTGTCACTCGCGTTCTTCAACCTCATCCCGATCCCACCGCTCGACGGCTCGTCGATCATTGTGCCGTTCCTTAAAGGCAAGGCTCTCAACAACTATTATCGTCTGCAGCAATACGCTATGCCCATCCTCATCCTAGTGCTGTACCTGCTGCCCATGTGGACCGGCATCGACGTGATCGGGCGGTATTTCGACGTTACCGTGTATCCGCTTGCTGAGCAGCTGCTCAACTTCGCAATCGCCGGCATCTAAGGTAAACTTACAGGTCGACCGTACAAAACGGTCGCAACATGCACCCAAACCGCGCCGCGAAGGCGCCGTCAAAGGAGGTCGAAGATGTCGTATCGCGTGTCGACGCAGGTCTACAGCGGACCGTTCGACCTGCTGCTGCAGCTGGTAACCCGCCAAAAAGTAGATATCGGCGCCATCTCCATCAGCGAGGTGGCCGAGCAATACCTTGCCGAGGCCGAGCGCATCGAGGCGCTGGACCTGGACGTGGCGAGCGACTTTTTGCTGGTCGCGGCAACACTTTTGGACATCAAGGCCGCCTCTCTGGTGCCGCAGGAGGCCCCGCGCAAAGTCGATGACGACGATGACGAGTTCGACGAAGACCTCGAAGAACTCAGTGCGCTCGACGGCGACGCCCTGCGCGAGGTCCTGATCCAGCGCCTGATCGCCTACAAGCAGTTTAAGGGCGCGGCGGCAGCCCTCGGTGCCCGCATGCAGGCCGAAAGCCGAATGCACCCGCGTGTGGCCGGTCCCGACCCGGAATTCTTGGGCCTGATGCCCGACTACCTGGCTGGCATCACCCTGCGCGGCCTGGCTGTCATCTGTGCCGACCTGGACGGCAAGAGACAGACCTTCTTGCTGGAGGCCGAGCACGTGGCGCCGCATCGCGTGCCGCTCGATCTGACGGTGGCCTCGGTCGACCGCTTTACCATGGCGCACCAAACCTGCACTTTCCGCGAGCTGCTGGACGGCGATGCCACCACCGAGCAGCTCGTCGTCACCTTCCTTGCCATGCTTGAGCTCGCCAAGCGCGGCTCGCTCACGCTGAGCCAGGACGAGATCTTTGGAACCATTCAAATCAACCGCGTCGAGGGCGCCGAGGCCTATGTGCCCGGCGAGGGCCCCGAGCTCACCGAATAGGAGCCGCAACCATGTCAACCCTTTCCACGCTGGAGGCAAACAGCCTCAAAGGCGCCCTCGAGGCGCTGCTGCTGGTGTCGAGCGACCCGGTGAGTGCGCCCGCGCTGGCCGGCGCACTGGATATCGCCCCCGGCGAGTGCGCGTCGCTGCTCGCCGAGCTCAAGGTTGAGTACGAGGAGGCCAACCGCGGCTTTCAGCTGCGCGAGGTCGCCGGCGGCTGGCGCCTGTTTACGCACCCCGCCTACCACGACGTGGTCGAGGCCTATGTGTTGAGCTGGGACACGCAAAAGCTGTCGCAGGCGGCGCTCGAAACTCTGGCCGTCATCGCATACCACCAGCCCGTGACGCGCGAGGTGGTCAAGGGCATCCGCGGCGTCAATTCCGACGGCGTCATTGCGTCGCTCGTAGACAAGGGTCTGGTGCGCGAGCTCGGCCGCGATCCCCAGCGCGGTCAGGCCATCATCTACGGCACGACCAACGCCTTCTTGGAAAAGTTCGGCCTGCGCTCCACCCGCGACCTGCCCGACCTGGAGCAGTTTGCCCCCGACGAGCAGTCGCGTCAGTTTATCCGCGAGCGCCTGAGCGGTCGCAGCATTCAGTCCACGCTCGAGGAGCAGGCCGAGGACTTGGACGAAGAGCGCGAACTGCTCGATACCGATATTGAAGATGTTGAGGCAGTCGAGGACTTGGAGACCCTAGTCGTCGACGAGACCTCGGAGGATTTGCATGACAAGGACTAACGAAGTAGGGGAGACGCGCGCCATGGGCAACGCGGTACCCGCAACCGACGCACAGCCCGTCTACCCGCACACCATGCGCCTGCAGCGCTTTTTGGCACGCGCGGGCGTGGCGAGCCGTCGCGGCTCAGAGGACCTGATGACCGCTGGCCGCGTGACCGTCAACGGCCAGGTCGCGACCGAGCTGGGCACCAAGGTCGATGTCGACCACGATCACATCGAGGTCGACGGCATGCCCGTCAAGCTCGACCAGGGCGCCGTTTACTTGATGCTCTACAAGCCGACCGGCTACCTCACCACCATGAGCGACCCGCAGGAGCGCCCTTGCGTGGCCGACCTGGTCCCCCGCGACCGCTTTCCGGGACTCTTCCCGGTGGGCCGCCTGGACCGCGACACCACGGGCCTTTTGCTCTTTACCACCGACGGCGACCTGTCACAGGACCTGCTGCACCCCAGCAAGCATGTCTATAAGACCTACCAGGCACTTGTGGACGGGCAGCTAATCGACCGCGACCTCACGCCGCTACGCCGTGGCATCGAGCTCGACGACGGCCTATGCCAGCCGGCGATCTGCCGAATCATTAACGCGCGCGAGGCCGAGGCCGTAGCTCCCCAGGGCGTCAAGCCCGGCACCACCGCCGTGGAGGTCATCATCCGCGAGGGCCGCAAGAACCAGGTCAAGCGCATGCTGAGCAAGATTCACCATCCGGTAATCCGTCTGCATCGCTGCAACTTTGCCGGCCTGGAGCTCAAGGATGTGGCCAAGGGCTCGTGGCGCGAGCTCACCGACCGCGAGGTGCAGATCCTAAAAAGCGGCGGCATCCCGCCCAAGCAGGCGAGCGTCAAGCGCAACGG
>CAJMPF010000078.1 GCA_905215195.1 uncultured bacterium
CGGCGCAACGATGCGCACTGCGCCATTCAGGCCGACGACCCACGCATAAAACTGCGGACTGACCGCAACGGTCACGCTCGCAAAGAAATGTGTGCTGTCGTCCGGCTGCACCATGAGCTCGGAGCCGAACCGGTCGCGCAGGATGTTGATGATGCCGATAGCGGCACGACGCAGCGCGTAGGGGTCGGAGGAGCCGGTCGGGGGCTCGCCAATGGCAAAGATACCGGCGATGGTATCGAGCTTGTCGGCGCAGGCCACGATGCAGCCAGCGGTGCCCTCGGGCAGCTCGTCACCGGCAAAGCGGGGACGATAATGATCGCGAATGGCGTGGGCGACCTCGTCGTTCTCCCCCATCGCACAGGCGTAGTAACCGCCCATCACGCCCTGCTGGCTCGTGAACTCGACGACGGCGTTGGATACCAAGTCGGCCTTGCACAGGTGCGCGGCGCGAGCGGCATCGGCGGCCAGGTGGGCGCCCAGATGGGCCTCGCGAGCGATGGCAAGCGCGAGTTGCTCAATGCGCTCGGACTTGGCGAGCACGCTACCGAGCTTCTCCTGGAAGGCGACCTTGGCCAGACGCTCGCGGAACTCGTCGAGGGAGATCTTCAGGTCCTCCTCGTAGAAGAACTTGGCATCGTCCAGACGGGCACGCACAACGCGCTCGTTGCCGTCGATCACGCGCTCGGCGTTCTCGGGCTTGCTGTTGGAGACGACCACGAACTCACGCGTGAGCTTGCCCTCGCCGTCATAGATCGGGAAGTAGCGCTGGTTGGTGAGCATGGACTCGCAGATGATCTCGTGCGGGACCTTGAGGAACTCCTCATCGAAGGTACCGACGAGCACCGTCGGCCACTCGCAGAGGTTGATGACCTCCTCAAAGACCTTCTTGGGCGTATCGACATGGCAGCCGGGACGGGCAGCCTCGACCTCGGCGATACCGGCAAGGATGGCCTCGCGACGGCGCTCGGCAGAAAGCACGCCGGCGTCCTCGAGCACCTGCTCGTAGACGGCGGGGCTGGCGACCACATGGTCACCGGGGCCAAGCACGCGATGACCACGCGTGGTGTTGCCACTCGTCACGTCGGCAAACGACACGGGCACAACGTCCTCGCCCAGAAGGCAGCAGATCCAGCGGACCGGACGAACAAAGGTCGCATGCTCGTGACCCCAGCGCTGAGAGCGGTAGTTGGGCCACTGCAGGCCAGCGATAGTCTTCTCGCACAGGGCCGTCAGGATCGGGGTGGCCGGTGCGGAGGGAATGTTCTTCTCGGCGAACACATACTCGCGACCGTCAGTGTCCTCGCGACGGACCAGATCCGCGGCAGCCACACCGCACTTGCGGGCGAAGCCCTGGGCGGCCTTGGTGGCGTTACCGCCGGCATCGAAGGCGATGTTGGCCGCGGGGCCGCGCTTGACCTCGTGAACCTCGTCGGTCGCGGTGGCGACGTCGGCAACGAGCGCAGCCAGGCGGCGCGGGCTCGAGATCACGCGGACCTCGCCGTGGGCCAGACCGGCCTCGTCGAGACCCTTGGCGATCATGGTGCCAAGCTGCTTGACGGCATTGTTCAGCGGTGCGGAGGGCATTTCCTCCGTACCGATCTCAAACAGGAAATCCTTAGCGTCTGCCATGGCTTACGCCACCTCGCCTTCCTGGTCGGCATTCTCGTTGACTCCAGCGACCTCGGCCATGTAGGCCTCGCAGCACGCCTTGGCGACGGCGCGGACGCGCAGGATGTAGTTGGCACGCTCGACTGCGGACAGAGCGCCGCGGGCATCGAGCAGGTTGAAAGCGTGGCTGCACTTCATGACGCAATCATATGCCGGCAGCGGCAGCTTGCGCTCCAGACAGGAATGGCACTCGGCCTCGTAGTCGTCAAACTTCTGACGCATCATCTCGACGTTGGCGACCTCAAAGTTGTAGGCACTGAACTCGCGCTCGTTCTCGAGGAACACGTCGCCATAGGTCATGGGCGTGCCGTCGGGCAGGTAGCTCCACACCAGGTCGTAGACGGAGTTGACGCCCTGGGCGTACATGGCGATGCGCTCCAGGCCATAGGTGATCTCGACAGGCACGGGGTCGACCTCGATGCCGCCCACCTGCTGGAAGTACGTAAACTGCGTCACTTCCATGCCGTTGAGCCAGACCTCCCAGCCAAGGCCCCAGGCGCCGAGCGTCGGGCTCTCCCAGTCGTCCTCGACAAAGCGGACGTCATGGTCGTTGGGGTCCAGGCCAATGGCGGCAAGAGACCCCAGGTAGAGTTCCTGGGCGTTGACCGGTGAGGGCTTGATGAGCACCTGGAACTGATAGTAGTGCTGCATGCGGTTGGGGTTCTCGCCGTAGCGGCCATCGGCGGGACGGCGGCAGGGCTGCGCATAGCAGGTGCGCCACTCGGCGGGACCGAGCGAGCGCAGCGTGGTCGCGGTATGGAAGGTACCGGCACCGACCTCGGAGTCATAGGGCTGCATAATGACGCAGCCCTGCTCGCCCCAGTACTGCTGGAGGCGCAGGATGATGTCTTGGAAGGAAAGCGATGAAGCGTTCATGCCTCTAATATCCCCTCGTCGAAACGATTACACGGTTAGGTACTGTACTATAGCGGTTTTTAGTCAATAGCGCCTAGACGGTTGAGCGGCCAGTAACGCACGAGCGCCACGGCGATCAGGTCCGAACGGTCGACGGGACCAAAGTAGCGTGAGTCGGCAGAGTTTTCGCGGTTGTCGCCCATCACCCACACGCACCCGTCGGGAACGGTGTAGGGATAGCTTACCTGAGCACCGGGCGCTTGGACCGAAAGTGGCCAGCTCATGCCCGTCGTATAGTCCTCGTCGAGCGCTTGGCCGTCAACGACCACCTTGCCATCCTGCAGGTCGACCGTCTGGCCGGCCGTGGCAATAACACGCTTGACAAGAACATCATGCTCGGAAGTGCCATCGGGGTTGTGAAACACCACGATATCGCCCCGCTTGACGGGCTGACCGAGCTCGAGGCTCACCTTTTGTGCCAGGATCTGGTCGCCAATCTCGATCGTGGACTCCATGGAGCCGGTGGGCACCACAAAGGGCTCGACCACAAACGAGCGAATCAAGAAGGTGGCGACCAATGCGATCGCGATGACCGCGATCCACTCAAAAGCGCCCCTCAACGCGGAATGCTGCGATGGAACCATTCTCACTCCTCGCTCTGCGAATACGAAGCGTCCAAAATCTCCTGCGCGTACGCACGCTCCTGGGGCGTAAGGCGCGCCGTCTCGATCAGATCGGGACGCCAGCGGCAGGTGCGCTCGATGGCGTTCTTGCGACGCCAGGCATCGACCTTGGCGTGATCGCCACTCACAAGCACCGGCGGCACGCCCTCGCCGTTGAACTCGGCGGGACGGGTGTACTGCGCGTACTCGAGCAGGCCTCCGTCCTCGGCGGTCGAGAACGACTCGTCCACATTGCTCATCTCGTCGCCCAGGGCGCCGGGGATGAGGCGAACAACAGCATCGGCAACGACCATAGCGGGAAGCTCGCCGCCCGTGAGCACATAGTCGCCGATCGACAGACGCTCATCGGCATACGCATACGCGCGCTCGTCGACGCCCTCGTAGCGGCTGCACACAAACAGCAGGCGCTCACTTTTGAGCAGGCGCTCGGCCACATGCTGCGTAAAGGGCTCGCCACAGGGGGTGAAGAACACTACGGTGGGCTTGGGACCCTCGGAGCTGATGGCCTCGATGGCCTCGGCAATAGGCTCGACCTTCATGAGCATGCCCTGCCCGCCGCCGTACGGCTCGTCATCGACGGTACGATGGCGGTCGTGCGTCCAGACGCGCAGGTTATACGCCTTAAAATCAAAAAGGCCGGCCTTGCGGGCGCGGCCCAAGATCGATGTGGACATGACGGGCTCAAACATCTCGGGAAAGACCGAAAGGGTCTCGATCAGCATGTTGTCCTCCCTACTTGTCCATATCGATCAGGCCGTCCATAACGTGGACGGAAATTGTTCCTGTATCGGGAAGATCGAGCACGACCTGCTCGATCACGGGAATCAGTACCTCGCCGTACCGATCACCCTCGACAACCCAAACATCGTTAGCGGGCGTCGACATGATCTCGACGATCGTGCCGAGTAAACCGAAGCGCTCGTCGACCACCTCGCGACCCATCAGGTCGGTATAGGCAGCGTCGAGCGAATCGAGCTCAAAATCGTCACGATTTGCCAGCACGTAGCATCCCGTGATGCCCTCGGCGGCCGTCAAGTCGTCAATGCCCTCAAACGAGACCAGATCGCCATCGCCCGTATCGGTGACGGACACGACCGTGCAAAAGCGGTCGCGCTTGAGCGCCGGCGGCGTCAGGGCGACGCGCATACCCGGCTCTAATACAGAAGGAAGCCCCCGCAGCGGCTGCGCGAGGACCTCCCCCTTCCTTCCGTGCGGCTTGACAACACGGGCGATGTTTTTGTACTGGGACCTCAAGGTCCTAGCCCAGAACCTCTACCTCGACTGCAGTGTCGAGGCGAGCGGCCAGTGCACGGGCGAGCGTGCGAATGGCCTTGATGGTACGGCCACGACGGCCGATGACCTTAGCGACGTCATCCTCGGCGACCGAAACCTCAATCGTAGAGGCGTCGTCACCATCGATGACCTCAAGGCTCACGGAATCCGGGTCGTCGACGATCTGAACAACGAGATATTCGACGAGATCGGCGATGCGATCTGAGAGCATTGCCTCACCCTCGAGCTGTGCAGCGTCAACCTCAGGCACGATTTACTCCTCGGCGCCCTCAGCGGCCTCAGCGGCAGCCTTAGCGGCCTCGGCCTCTTTGGCGAGCTGCTTCTTGGACTTCTTGACGACGGTCTCGGTCTTCTCGCCCTCGTTGGCGGCCTTGACCAGAGCGGCGACGGCGTCGGTGAGCTGAGCGCCCTTGGACTGCCAGTCGGCGATCTTCTCGAGGTCGAGGTTGATGGTCTTGGGGGCGGTCATCGGGTTGTAGCGGCCAACCTCCTCGATGATACGACCGTCACGCGGGGCGCGGGAATCGGCGACGACGACACGGTAGTACGGACGCTTCTTAGCGCCGTGACGAGCAAGGCGAATCTTGACTGCCAAAGGAAACTCCTCCAACCAAGCAGCTTTAGGCTGCAACTACAAACAAACAGTTGAACATAATACGCCATCGACGCGGGCAGGTGAAGTCCGTGAGACCAACTTCTTCGGTGTAGTCGAGGGCAAATCCATATCTTAGACAAGAATTCGGGATTTGCAAGCACATACACGCACCCCACATGAGCTGCGCGGTATACTCATGACATGGAAAGACGCGAACATACATACGGTTATGAGGATGCCATGGGCGTCACGCCGCCTCCCTGGACGGGTCCGGCGGTGGGCCTGATGGACCTCGATGCGTTTTTTGCGAGCGTGGAGATGCTCGATCATCCCGAATGGCGCGGAAAGCCGCTCATCGTGGGCGGAGACGCCGATTCGCGTGGCGTCGTGTCCACGTGTTCGTATGAGGCACGTCGCTTTGGCGTGCACTCTGCCATGGCCTCGGCCGAGGCGCGGCGCTTGTGCCCGCAAGCCATTTGGACGCACGGGCACTTTGATCGCTACCGCGAGGTGAGCGCGCAGGTCATGGCAATCCTTGCCGATGAGACACCGCGCGTGGAGCGCGTGTCCATCGACGAGGCCTTTATCGATATCACGCCAGGCCGCTTTGCGCCCGAAGACCCGCTGCTGGTTGCGCGGCGTATAAGCGACCGCGTAGCAGCGCTGGGAGTGACGTGCTCCATTGGCGTGGGCTGCAACAAGACGGTCGCAAAGATCGCAAGCGAGCGGGATAAGCCGTTTGGGCTGACCATCGTGCGCCCCGGAACGGAACAGCGCTTTTTGGCCGCGCTACCAGTGTCTGCCATGAGCGGCATCGGACGCTCAGCTGAGGAGCGACTGCGCCGCATGCGCATCTACACCCTCGGCGAGCTATCACGTGCACCGGAATCCACCTTGGCCTCTATTTTTGGTGTCAACGGCGAACGCATGCGTCAGCGTGCGCTGGGACTCGAAATCTCCGAAGTCACGAGTCTCGATGAGGAGCGCGAAGTTAAATCGGTGAGCAACGAGCGCACCTTTGCTAAAGATTTGACTGAGCGTGGGGATATTGAGGCGGCGATTGCGCTGTTGGGAGAGTCAGTGGGACGCCGCCTGCGCCGTCAGGGGCTGACGGGTGCCACGGTAACGCTCAAGCTTAAGTATTCGTATGGCAGCGGGCGTACGGCACAGCGCCGGCTGCCTCATCCGACCGACGATGAGAACATCTTCGTGGCGGTTGCGCTCGAACTGCTCGACAACATCTGGCAGGAAGGCATGCATGTGCGCCTGGCGGGCATCGGCATGAGCGACTTCGACCACCAAGGCGGCATCCAGACTGACCTGTTCTGCGAGATCGATGACCGCGGAGCCCAATCCAGCGACCGACGCGACCTCTCCGTCGCCATCGACGCCGTCCGAGACAAATTCGGCGACACCGCCCTTTCCTTCGGCCGCCAATCCCGCTTCAACGATTAACCGCCTTTGGGCAAAAAGAAAGCCGGGCAGCTGCAAATGGTGCAACTGCCCGGCAAACGGATAAGGGTAGCTAAAAAAGCCCTGGCCCAAGCAAAGCTCTAGAGGAGGTTGAGGGGGAGCTGGGGGGCGTCTCCCCAGAGCTTTTCTAGGCGGTAGAAGTCGCGGGCTTCGGGAGTGAAGACGTGGACGACAACCGAACCGTAGTCCATGAGCATCCAGGTCTTCTGCTCGCGGCCCTCGATGGAAAACGGGTGCTCGCCGCAAGCCTCGGCGACCTTCTCCTCAATCTCGTCGACGATAGAATCAACCTGGCGGTTGTTGATGCCGGTAGCGAGGACAAAGTAGTCACACACATCGGAAAGCTCAGTCAGGTCGAGCACCTGAATGTCCTCACCTTTCTTGTCGTAGGCGGCCTGCGCGGCGGCGCGGGCGACATCCTCGGCGGCAACACCGCTCGCGGACAGCGAGGCGGCAGTGCGGTCGGACGTGGCAACGAAACTCTTGTGCTCCACACCTTCAAGAATCTGCTCGTCGGTCATGGTCTCGTCGGCCATGGAATACCTCTTTCTAGACAGCCCGAGCTAGCGCAGCTGGGCGTAATGGTTGTAAATCGTAATAGCCGTGGGATAAAGATAACGCCCGGTCTGGATCACATAGACCAGACCCTGCGCAAAACAGGAGAAGAACAACTCGTCGAGCGAGGACTTCCCCACCATCTTACGCAACGCATGGGCATAGTCGCCGTGGCGGTTGGGCTCGATGGCATCGGCCACAAAGACCACCATATCGAGCGGCGTCATGTCGCAGGCACCCACGGTGTGACGGTCGACAGCCTGGAAAACGGCCGGAGACAACTCGGGGAAAAGCTGCGGAAGCTCATAGGCGGCAACAGGGCCATGCAAAAGCGGCGTCGCGGCGGAAGGAGAGCCGGCAATCTTAATGCCGTAATGCAGAGCGCGCGTGACCAGCTCGTCGTCGGAGAGCACCTTATCCCAGTCATGGATCAGGCCGGCGGCAGCGGCATCAAAGCGGTCGACGCCGTAGACCTCGGCCAGATGAAGTGCGGTATCGGCAACACCCAGCGAATGCACATAGCGCTTGCGCTTATCCTTCATGCGAACATCGAGCAGCTCTTGAATGCGCTTGAGCAGCGCGCGCTCATCGCCCTCAAACTGATCCTCTACCGACAACGTAGACCCCCATCACTCAAAATCTTCTTGGCCCAAATCGGCATATAGCCTGCGTTTGCGAATGTAGCCGAGCACGGACTCGCTCGTAAGATAGCGCACGCTCATACCGCGGGCAACACGCTTGCGAATGTTCGTCGAGCTGATCGCCAGCGCCGGAATCTGAATATAGCGCACGTC
>CAJMPF010000079.1 GCA_905215195.1 uncultured bacterium
GACTGCGGGACCGGCCTGTCCGCTCAATGTGTTCGGCTGAGATCGGAAATCAACCCAACACGAGCCGGACACGCGCCAGACGGCTCTTCCCCGTACGGCCTTCCCCCTTACGCTCATGTTGCAGGCATGTAACGCCGCAGCGAGCGCGCCTTTTTTGCGCCAGACAGGTACAATGATGAACACTGTACCGTAGCGGAGCGCCCCGCGCGCACCGCAACCACGCGAAAGGGTTTCCCATGGCCGAGATCTCGTCCTCCCGTATCGTCATCACCGTCCTTGGCAAGAACCGCCCCGGCATCGTCGCCGGCGTCACCCGTGTCCTGGGCGAAGCCAATGTCGACATCCGCGACATTACGCAGTCCATTATCGAGGACATCTTCACCATGACCATGCTGGCCGACACCGCCGAGTCCAAGCTCGACTTCGCCGAGCTGCAGAAGGCCCTGGCCGAGGCCGGCGAGCTTTCGGGCGTCAACGTGTCCATTCAGCGCGAGGACGTCTTTAACTTTATGTACCGCCTGTAGCGAACAGGCCGCGTGGAGACGGACCAACGTGCGCCCAGGCGCAACGTCACCACATGGCCCGGAGAGGAGCGCGAATGGCCTACGACGCCAAGAAAATCTATTACCGCTTCGACGACCACCTGAGCCGCCTGGTCTTGGATTACGAAGCGAGCCGCCAGATTTCGCCCGAAAGCGAAAATCTCTACTATGGCCTGCCGACTGACCCTTATGACGAGGGCCTATTTGTTGAGCACAATGTCAAGCGCGGCCTGCGCAATGCCGACGGCTCGGGCGTGGTCGCGGGCCTCACTCGCATCTCGGATGTGCACGGCTACAACAAGGTCGACGGAAAGGTCGTGCCCGATCAGGGCAAGCTCACGCTTCGCGGCTACAGCATCGAGGATCTGGTCAACAATGCCCAGGCCGAGAATCGCTACGGCTACGAGGAAGTCGCCTATCTGCTTATCACGGGTTCGCTGCCCAACAAGGAAGAGCTCGACGGCTTTTGCGAGCGCCTGGGCGCCTTTAGACATCTGAGCGACGAATACGTCAAAGAGTTCCCTATGACCACGGTGTCGTCGAGCATCATGAACGTGCTCCAGCGCGCCGTGCTGCTGCTCTACGCCTTCGATGCCGAACCAGACGTGATCACGCCCGAGCACGAAATCGACGTCGCCATTTCCATGCTCGCACGTCTCCCGCGCATCGCCGCCTTCGCCCACATGGCCTCGATCGCCAAGCTTCGCGGCTCCGAGGTTCACGTGCCGCACCCCACGCCCGGCCTCTCCACCGCCGAGACCATTCTGCAGGTCCTGCGCGGCGGCATGGCGTTCACCCGCGATGAGGCGATGCTGCTCGACGTTATGCTCATGCTGCATGCCGAGCACGGCGGCGGCAACAACTCCACCTTCGCTTGCCGCGTGCTGTCGTCTTCGGCCACCGACCCGTATTCCGCCTACGCCGCGGCTATCGGCTCGCTCAAGGGCCCGCGCCACGGCGGTGCCAATGCCAAGGTCGTGTCTATGCACGAGGACATCCGCGCACATGTTTCCAACTGGGAGGACGAGGACGAGGTCGCGGCCTACCTGGGCAAGATCCTCGACAAGCAGGCCTTCGACGGCACGGGCCTCATCTACGGCATGGGCCACGCCGTCTATACGCTCAGCGACCCGCGCGCCGAGGTCTGCCGCCGTTACGCGCGCTCACTGGCAGCCAAGAAGGACTTGGGCGAAGAGTTCGCACTCATCGAGCGCATCGAGCGCCTGGCGCCCCAGGTCATGCGCGACCATGGCATGACCAAGCCCATCTGCGCCAATATTGACCTGTACACGGGCTTTATCTACAAGATGCTCGGCGTACCCGAGACGCTTTTTACGCCGCTATTCGCCGTCGCCCGCATGGCCGGCTGGTCGGCACACCGCATGGAAGAGCTCTTCTGCGCGCACCGCATCATCCGGCCCGCCTACCGTCCGGTTATCGAGCCGCTTGAGTACAAGCCGCTCGCCGACCGATAGAAAGCGGACCACCATAGATCTTGAGCGTGGCCAGGGCATCACCGCCCTCGGCCACGCTTTTTATGCCAGCAGAAAGGGCTGCATCGAATGATTGTTTTTTCCGATATGGATGGAACGCTGTTGACGAGCGACAAGCAGATGAGCGACGCCACCTGGGCGATGCTCGACGAGCTCGCATGTCGCGGCATTGAGTTTGTACCGTGCACGGGACGTCCGCTGTCGGGCATCTTTGAGCCCATCCTCGCCCATCCTGCCGTGCACTACGCGGTCTGCGCCAATGGCGCCAGTATCTGGCAACTCGACGACGATGTGCCCACCGACGCCTCGCGCGCCACGTGCATTTTGAGCCGTCCGCTCGATCGCGGCATCGCCCACCGCATCTATCGCATCGCCGCCAGCCACGACGTCACCTTCGACATCTTCGCCGATGGACAGTGCTTCCTCCCCCGCTCGCTCTACACGCGCCTGGACGAATTCTGCGGCGGCGACCCCCACATCGCGGCTTCGCTCAAGCGCACACGAACGCCGATCGACATGGATATCGACAGCAAGATCGACGAGGTCGAGACGCTCGAACGCATCGCCATGTACTGGCACGACCCGGCCGATCGCGACGCCATCGCGGCGGCGCTCGACACGCTCGAAGGCATCGAGGTCACGCGTTCGTACGCCATGAATATTGAGGTCATGGGCGAGGGCGCCACCAAGGGAACGGCCCTCACGTGGCTATGCGAGCATCTGGGCGAGTCTCTCGCCGACGCCTGGGCCTTCGGCGACAACATCAACGACATCCCCATGCTGCAGGCAGCGGGCCACGGCATGGCCATGATCAACGCCGAGCCCGAGGACCGCGAGGCCGCCGACGCCATCACCGAATACGACAACGACCACGACGGCGTCGCCCGCACCATCATGGCCGCCCTTGCCTAGTCATTGGGGACGTTCTTAAACGACTAGTCGTTGGGGACACTCTTCGCGAAAAAGCTGCAAGGACTGTCCCCCACTGTCGGCAGAAAAGGAACGTCCCCATCTGCCGGATTAGGAGAGACTCTCCAGCACGCGACGGAGCTCATGCTGAACGGCGTGGTCACGGTTGCAGCCTACGACGCGATCGGCCACCGCCTTGAGCGCGGGGCGCGCGTTTTCCATCGCGCAGCCCGTGCCGACAAAACGAATGATCTCGTAGTCGTTCATCGAGTCGCCAAACGCCATGACCTCGTCGCGTCCAATGCCGTAATGCTCCGCGAGCTGCGCGATACCCGAGGCCTTCGACACACCAGGCTGCATGGCATCGATCCACGCGTTGCCCGAAGGCGCAAAAGTAAAGAGCTGACCAAGTTCGCGCTGTAGCACGTACGCACTGTCCATAACCGCACTGTCGTCGCAAAAGATACTCGCTTTGATGATATTTACGCTGGGATCGGGCAGCTCCCAAATGCGCTCGGCATTGGGAAGGTCCTTATCGACCTCACGCACGAACTTGCACTCGTCATCGAGCAGGAAGGACTTGGTTCGGTCAAAGAGCGCAAGATGCAGATTGGGAAACGTCCTGACGGCTTGGGCGAGCCTTCGAATCGCCAGGTGGGAATACACCTCACGGTCTACCATCTTACCGTCGGCGTAGACCTGGGCGCCGTTAGCGGCGACAAAGTCCATCTTGTCGCGAACGGGCGCAAAGAACTCGCACAGGCGATCGTAGCGACGACCTGACGATGCAGCGAAATGCACACCATGCTCGTGTAGCGCCAGAATCAGTTCGTAGGTCTCGGGAGGCACCTGGCCGTTTTCGTCAAGCAGTGTGCCGTCCATATCGGATGCAATCAGTTTAAACATAGAAAAGCTCCCTTCGGGCTTGTTGGAATCGAACGCGTATCCGATTCCAACGTACCCAAAGGGAGCTCAAATAAGACTCCGCGGGCGTAAACGTTACAAGGACCTGGCAAATAGCTCACACATGCCAGAGGTCCTACGGTCGCGGCGTCAGGCAGCCCGCCAAAGAGTGTCCCCGATGACTAGTCGTTTAAGAACGTCCCCGATGACTATTTGAATTGCTAATTTGTGCGGGTTGTGGTTTTGTGACCTGCTGAAATTTAGGATACTGTACATCTGTACGTTAACTCATCTTCGTAGTATATTGCTACCCGCAAAACTCAACACCATTGTGCTTTGAGACGTTAAAGCGCCTACTACAATGGTTGTCGATAGTACGATTCGATTTAACGACAGGATGGATGGTCCAAGCGTGAGTCTCGGCAGCAAACTATCCAATGCAAAGGTGTCCTTTGCGATATTTAAGCGCGACATTAAGCGACTGCTTGTGAACCCCGTCGCCCTGGTGGTTACCCTAGGCGTGTGCGTTATTCCCTCGCTGTATGCCTGGTATAACATCGTGGCAAACTGGGATCCGTATGGAAACACCCAAGGCATCAAGATTGCTATCGCCAACAACGATCGAGGCACCCAAAACGACTTGGTGGGCGAGCTCAACGCGGGCGACCAGGTCGTCGATCAACTCAAGGAGAACGATCAGCTGGGCTGGACCTTCGTTGACTCGGCGGCCGATGCCAAGGAGGGCGTCGAGAGCGGTGAGTACTATGCGGCCATCGTAATCCCCAAGAACTTCTCGGATAACCTGGTTTCGATGCTCGACGGCAACTACCATCAGCCCAAGCTTACGTACTACGTCAATGAGAAGAAGAGCGCTATTGCGCCCAAGGTTACCGACACCGGCGCAAGCACCATCGAGGAGCAGATCAACTCGGAATTTGTCTCCACGGTGGGCGAGACCGTTGCCAGCATTGCCAAGGATGCCGGAGTCGATTTAAAGGACAAGGCAACCCAGACTCAGGACTCGCTGGCAAGTTCGGTGTCCGAGGCGTCCGACACCTTGGGCGAGGTGCGCGATTCGATTGGCGATATGAATGCCGCCATCGATAAGACGAGTGGCGCTATCGCCTCGGCTGATGCGGCACTTGCCGGCATGCAGGGTCAGGCGCCGTCACTGACGCAAGCGATCTCTCAGGGCAACGACCTGCTGGGTGAAGCTCGCACCACGGCGGGCAACTCTATCGCCTCGCTCTCCAAGGCGCTCTCGGAAGGCAGCCTTGCGCTCACCAAGACGTCGGCCTCTGCGAACGCTGCCATCGGCAAGCTGACGGGCGCGGTTACATCTACGACCACCCGTATCGACAACTCGCTCGAGTCTCTTCAAGCGACGATCGACCACAATAAGGCCGTTATCGGGCACTTGGAGATTCTCGCCAATGACACGTCGACAGGTTCCGAGGAAATTGACGCGCGCATTGTATCGACCATCGATTTGCTTCGAGAGCAGAATGAAAAGCTTCAGAGCATCAAGGACGGTCTGTCCGCGCAGTCGAGCGCCATGGCGAATGACGCCGCGGCTGTCTCGGGTGCCAGCGACGCTATCAATAACGCAATTCAGGCCGGTGCGACCAACCTTGGCCAGGCCCAGACGGACCTGGGTCAAAACGCGCTGCCGAAGGCCTCGAGCGCGCTCGACTCTTTTGCTGCCGTTTCGGGCGACCTGACCGGTATCGTCTCGGGTATGACACCTACACTTGCAAATGCGCGCGGCACGTTGGCGCAGCTTAGCGCTACGCTCGGCCAGGCCAAGACCACGCTGTCCCAGACCGATTCCTCGCTTGCCAAGGTCCAGGACAAGCTTGCGACCGCAGCCAATGACATCGCGGCGCTGCAGACCTCTGAGTCTATGGGCGAGCTCGCCGACCTTATGGGCGTCGATGTCAATGACGTGGCAGATTTCATGGCGTCTCCGGTTGAGTTGACGTCCAAGTCAATCTATCCGGTCAAGAGCTTTGGCTCGGGCATCGCTCCCTTCTACACCAATCTGGCGCTTTGGGTGGGCGGCTATGTGCTCATCGCCATCTACAAGCTCGAGGTCGACCGTGAAGGTGTTGGCAGCTTTACGGCGCGCCAAGGCTACTTTGGCCGCTGGTTGCTCATGGTGATCCTGGGCGCGTTGCAGGCCATCATCGTTACGGTAGGCGATCTGGTGATTGGCGTGCAGTGCGTCAGCCCGCTGCTGTTCGTGCTGGGCGGCATCGCCATTTCGTTCACCTACGTCAATATCATCTATGCGCTGTCCACCACGTTTAAGCATATCGGCAAGGCTATCGGCGTCATTCTCGTCATCGTGCAGATCCCGGGTTCGTCGGGCATGTACCCCATCGAGATGATGCCCGGCTTCTTCCAGTGGCTGCACCCGCTGCTGCCCTTTACCTACGGCATCAATCTGCTGCGCGAGACGGTCGGCGGCATGTATTCGTTCAACTACCTGTTTAACCTGTGCATTCTGGGCGTGTTCTTGATCGTGGCGCTCTTTATCGGCCTGCAGCTGCGTCCGCTGCTGCTCAACCTTAACCTGCTCTTTGATAAACAGCTCTCCACGACCGGTATGATGATTTGCGAGTCCAACGACCTGCCGCGCCAGCGCTACTCGCTGCGCACGGCCATGCGCGTCATGCTCGATTCCGATTCGTACCGTCGCGAACTGCTCGATCATGCGGTCGCCTTTGAACATCGCTACCCGTACTACATCAAGGGCGGTTTTGCCGCCGTGGTGGGCGTTCAGGTCCTGCTCTTTGTCCTGTCGACGGTTCTCGATATCGACAATAACGGCAAGATCATCCTGCTTGTCATTTGGATCATCTCGGTTATTGCCATCTGCGGCTGGCTGATCAATATCGAATATATCCGAGCGAGCCTCAATACCCAGATGCGCATCTCGGCGCTTTCGGATGAGGACCTGCGTCGCGAGATGCGCGAACACACGGCCGCCATTCCTGCCGCCCGCCACATGTTTGGCCTCAACGCCAGCGAGCGTGGTGCCAAGGGCGGCGATCAGTCCACGGGCCGCTTGCCGCATATCGGCTCGCACCATAAATCTCAGGGCAGCGACAGCACAGCCACAAATGATGGAGATACCACCGCGCTTGGCAAGCACTCCAAAGGAGGTGAGGCATAAATGAAGAACATCCTGCATCTGTTTAAGCGCGATGTCCAAAACGTGTCTCGCTCCGTGATCGGCTTGGTTGTCGTGATGGGCCTCATTATCGTACCGTGTCTGTACGCGTGGTTTAACATCGCCGGCAGCTGGGATCCGTACGGCAACACCGGCAATCTTAAGATCGCCGTGGTCAACACCGATGAGGGTTACGAGAGCGATTTGATCCCCGTCGAGGTTAACGTGGGCGAAAACGTGACCGCCACCCTACGCGGCAACGAGAGCTTCGATTGGGTTGTGCTCAACAATCGCGAAAAGGCTATCGAGGGCGTCAAGTCGGGCGCATACTATGCTGCCGTCGTTATCCCCAAAACGTTTAGCGCTGACATGATGACGCTTTTCTCGACCGACGTGAAACACGCCGATATCGAGTTTTACGAGAACCAGAAGGCCAACGCCATTGCGCAGATCGTGACCGAGAAGGGTTCGAGCGCCGTTCAGAGCCAGGTTAACGAAACTTTTACCGAGACCATTACGAGCATCGGTCTTAAGACGGTGTCCAGCCTGCTCGATTACATGAGCACCGACCAGGTCAGCAACTTTATCGCCAACCTGTCCTCGACGCTCGGCGATTCGATTGAGGACCTGCGAGACGTTCGGGCAAATGCTTCGTCGCTGGCGGGCATTTTGAGCTCCACGTCCGATTCGCTGACGTCGGCGAGCGGCATGCTCAAGCAGACGGGCACGGTCGATGAGTCAACGAAGCAGCTGATGGAGCATGTCAAGAGCGGTATTAAGGATTCCAAGGAAGCGCTGAAGGACGCCAACGACGCCATCAATGCCGCGATTGACGG
>CAJMPF010000080.1 GCA_905215195.1 uncultured bacterium
GAGCGGCAATCTGCCTTTCAACTTCGGCGGCATGACCAGAAGGTCAATGCCGCCTCGTTTCAAGGCACCTTGCTCGCTCTGGCGGGCTTTCGCTCATATGACCCAATCCGCTGTCAAGAGCCACAATGGCCCCGCCGACCGCTTGCAATCGGTCGGCGGGGCCTGCCGTTAACCCGTCCCGGTCCGCCCCCGGCATGTCGTCGACGCCTTCGGCTCAGTCTCATATCCGCGGATACCGTTCTGTCGGCCCGCACTCCATTCCTTCGGCGGGGTTCCCCAAGTCTGTCGAGGCGCATGCGGAGGGCTCCGCGCGCACAGCGAAATAGGGGGTATCCCCGAAGGCCGCCCGGCTCGCCGGGACGGGGGCCATGTCTATTCCGCGCCCTCCCGGCACATCATGCCGAGGGCCCAGAGCCACCTCACGAGCTCGGCCGCGGTGGCCGCGTTGGCCTTCGCCGCGGGCATGCCGCGGGCGAGCATCTCCTCGCGCCGCCGCAGGAGCCGCTCGGACCCCTTCCTCCCGTGCATCCTTATCTCGAGGGGCACGCCCGTGTCCCTCGGCATGAGCTTCGGCTGGTGCCGTGCCGCGGCGTAGCACCATGAACCCTCAACGGCCAGCTTCCTCACGAGCGCGTTGCCCGCACCGCTGATGCCTCCGAGCCGCACGGAGTCGCCACTCGACCTCTGACTCGGCGCGAGGCCGAAATAGGCCGTGACCTGCCTTCCGGAACGGAACCTCGTGAAGTCGCCGACCTCGGCCGAGAAGGCTGCGGCCAGCGCGAAGGCGCAGCCCTTGATCGACTGGAGGGCGGCCACCTCCGCGGCGATCGGGCTGGCATCCACGGCGGCCCTGTACTCGGAGAGCAGGTCCGCCCGGGCCTCCGCCGCGGCCTCGACCTCGTTCCTCAGGGCGGCGAGCGTCCGAACCCCGCCATCGTCCTCCGGCCTGACCTTGTCGAGCCACCTCAGGAAGTCGTAGGTCCAGTACTTCCTCGGGTTGCCGGCGGGCGTGGCGCCGCCGTAGACGAACCCCCGCTTTGCGAGGAAGGCGAGCAGCCGCTGCTTGGCGGTCGCCAGGCGCGCGGTCGCCCCGTCGTAGGCGCCGGCGAGGTCCCTGATGCCTTCGACCTCGGGGGAGGGGGCCCATACGGGGGAGATGTCGTGGGCGAGTATCGCCTTGGCCATCCTGGCGGCGTCGTTCCTGTCGTTCTTGGAGGCCGAGTCGGCGGCCGACCTGGGGATCTTCGAGACCGCGGCGACGACGCACTCGACGCCGAGCCCGGCGAGCTCCCTTTGCGGGGCGAAGCCGAGGTAGCCGCTCTCGTAGGCCGCGAGCGACGGCCCGGGGAACCCATCCATCCACCCGGCGATCTCGCCCCAGGGGTTGCCGGGGAACCTCCTCGTCACGGCCTCGCCGGTGTCCGCGTCGAGGGCGCAGACGGTGGTCGACCTCAGGTGGACGTCCATCCCGAACGCGGTAGAATACTTTGGCATGGGAGCCTCCCAACCTCGTTGCGGCGCGGCTGCGCCTATGGCACTTCAACATCATTGTCGCAGCCCCGACCCGCGGTCACGAGCGGGGGCTCCTGTCTTTTTAGTGCCCTCGGATTGGGTCATAGTGTCTGTCGGTTCCAAGACATCGGCATCGTCCTAGCTGTCAAGGGCTTGGCGTAGGTAGTCATTGGGGACGTCCTTAAGCGACTAGTCGAAAGGGACACTCTTGCGGCACTTGGCACTCGGGGACGTTCCTTTTGTGCCGGCACTTGGGGACGTTCCTTGCAGCAATCTGTCGATTGAACGTCGTTGTGTGTTCACGCTATCATGTAAGTTTAAAATTGGTTAGCCATGGCAAACGGTTAGCCATGGTGAACATAAATACAACGCCCTGCGGGCGCCGGGGGAGGAACACGGACGTGAAGCTCGATACACTCGAGATTGGAAAGGACGCCGTTGTCGCATCGGTGGCATCGGACGATCAGGCACTCCGACAGCATATTTTGGACATGGGCCTAACGCCGGGCACCGAAGTCACCATGATGAAGTACGCCCCCATGGGCGATCCGCTCGAGATCCGCCTGCGTGGCTACGAGTTGACACTGCGCAAGGACGATGCCGCTCGCATCGAGCTCGTGGGTATTCACGACACCGATACGGGTCCGCGCGCTAACGCCGCAATCGGCACGACGGAGCATCCGGCCCTGGGCGAGGGGACGTATTCGCCCCGCGCGGCCAAGACGGCCGTGCCCGAGGGCGCACCGCTGCATTTTGCCCTTGCCGGCAACCAAAACTGCGGCAAGACCACGTTGTTCAACCAACTGACGGGCTCCAACCAGCACGTCGGTAACTTTCCCGGCGTGACGGTCGACCGCAAAGATGGCACCATCCGCAACCACCCCGAGGCAAGCGTTACCGACCTGCCCGGCATTTACTCTCTGTCGCCGTACACGGGCGAGGAGATCGTAAGCCGCCAGTTTATCCTGGATGAGCACCCCGACGCCATCATCGATATCATCGACGCCACCAACATCGAGCGTAACCTTTACCTGACGCTGCAGCTTATGGAGCTCGATCGACCCATGGTCATCGCGCTCAACATGATGGACGAGGTGACCGCCAACGGCGGCGCCGTGGACGTCAACCTGCTCGAGAGCCTGTTGGGCGTGCCCGTTGTTCCCATTAGTGCTGCCCGCAACGAGGGTATCGGCGAGTTGGTGGATCATGCCTTGCACGTGGCGCGGTTCCGCGAGCGCCCCGGTCGCCTGGACTTTTGCGCGCCCGACGGTCCGGACGGCGGTGCGCTGCATCGCTGCATCCACGGTATTGCTAACCTGATCGAGGACCATGCCGTGACGGCGCACATCCCGGTGCGCTTTGCGGCGACCAAGCTGGTCGAGGGCGATGAGCTGGTAACCGAGGCGCTTCACCTGGATCGCAACGAGCTCGACGCCATCGAGCACATCATTACCCAGATGGAGGGCGAGGCCGGCACCGACCGCCTGTCCGCGCTGGCCGACATGCGCTTTAGCTTTATCGACGACGTGTGCGGGCGCTGTGTCGTCAAGCCGCACGAGAGCCGCGAGCACGTGCGCTCCGTCAAGATCGACCGCATTCTGACGGGTCGCTATACGGCCATCCCGGCGTTTCTACTGATCATGGGCCTCGTCTTTTGGCTGACGTTTGGCGTGATCGGCGCGGCGTTGCAGGGACTTATGGAGGACGGCATCGCTGCCATCATCGCTTCGGCCGATGCAGGCCTCAAGGCGTTCGGCACCAACGACGTGGTGCGCTCGCTGGCTGTCGACGGCGTGCTTACGGGCGTGGGCAGTGTGCTGACCTTCCTGCCGATTATCGTCGTGCTCTTCTTGTTCCTCTCCATTCTGGAAGACTCCGGCTACATGGCACGCGTAGCCTTTGTCATGGATAAGGTGTTGCGTCGCTTTGGCCTGTCGGGCCGCAGCTTCGTGCCCATGCTCGTCGGTTTTGGCTGCACCGTGCCGGCTATCATGTCGACCCGTACGCTCCCATCCGAGCACGACCGCAAGATGACGGTCATGCTCACGCCGTTTATGAGCTGCTCGGCCAAGTTGCCGGTCTATGGTCTGCTGTGCGGGGCGTTTTTCCCACAGGCGACGGTTCCCGCCATGGTCTCGCTCTATCTGATCGGCATTGCGGTTGGCTGTATCGCGGCTTTGGTGCTTAACCGCACGGCATTTAAGGGCGACCCGGTGCCGTTTATCATGGAGCTTCCCAATTACCGTCTGCCGAGCGTCAAGACGACGGTGATGCTGGCATGGGATAAGGCCAAAGACTTTATTACCAAGGCCTTTACCATTATCTTTGCCGCTACCGTGGTCATCTGGTTCCTTCAGACGTTCGACATCCGCTTTAATGTGGTCGCCGATCAGTCGCAGAGTCTGCTTGCGGGCCTCGGCAGCATCATCGCGCCGGCGCTGGCGCCGCTTGGCTTTGGCGATTGGCGCGCATCCACGGCGCTCGTCACCGGACTTATCGCCAAGGAGAGTGTCATCTCGACCCTCACGGTGCTTTTGGGCGCGACCTCGCCCGCGGCACTGTCGACCATGTTTTCGCCGTTCACTGCCTATGTGTTCCTGGTCTTTACGCTGCTGTACCCGCCCTGTGTGGCAGCCATCGGCGCCGTCAAGAGCGAGCTGGGCGCGCGCTACGCCGTTGCCGTGTTCGCGTTTCAAGTGACGGTCGCCTGGATCGTGGCGTTTGTCGTGCATTCGGCGGGCATATTGCTGGGGCTGGCTTAGTTATTTATTGACGGCGCAACCTTTGTGTATCGAATTGTTTTCGGCCCTGCATCTGTTGCTGACGGATGCGGGGCCGTTGCTATATAATCGCCTCCACTCAAAATGATTGGAGACGTTATATATGAGTCAGGCAAGGCAAGACGGCATCACGCTCAAGCAGTGGCTCCCACTCGTCGGGCTCACCTGCTGTGCGTTCGTGTTCAACACGTCGGAGTTTATGCCCATCGGCCTTTTGACTGATATCGCCGCGTCGTTCTCGCTCACCGAGGCCCAGGCGGGCATCATGATCTCGGTCTATGCCTGGGGCGTCATGCTGCTGTCGCTGCCGCTCATGGTGTTCGCCTCGCGCTTTGAGTTCAAGCGGATGCTGCTGGGCGTGCTGGCCGTGTTCTCGCTCGGTCAGTTCCTGTCCGCTGTGGCGCCGACCTATCCCATCCTGGTCTGCGCGCGCCTGGTGGTCGCTTGCGCACATGCCGTGTTCTGGTCAGTCGCCTCGATTATGGCCTCGCGCCTGGTCGACACTCGCCACGGCGCGCTCGCCATCAGCATGATCGCTACGGGCTCGTCCATCGCGCAGATCTTTGGTCTGCCCCTCGGTCGCGCTATTGGCTTGGCCGTGGGCTGGCGCATGACGTTTGCCGTGGTCGGGGGCCTCTCAGCCATCGCGGTCGTCTACCAGGCAGCGGTGTTCCCGGCCATGCCGGCGGGTGAGCGCTTTACCGTCAAACAGCTGCCCGAGCTGCTCAAGAACCCGCTCCTCATCGCGCTCTACGCAGTCACGGTCTTCATGGCGACCGGCTATTACGCAAGCTACAGCTATGTCGAGCCCTTCCTGGCGCAGGTCGCGCACGTCGATGCGGGCGCCATTACCATGACGCTGACGGCGTTTGGCTGCTCTGGTTTGCTCGGAAGCTGGCTGTTTGGCCGCCTGTTCGATGGGCATCGCTTCCCGTTCTTGGCTATCACGCTCTCCGGCGTGCCGGTGGCCCTGCTGCTCATGGGGCCGGCCGCATCGTCGCTCGTGACAGTGCTTGCCGTCTGCGCACTGTGGGGTTGCTGCGCCACGGCCTTTAACGTGGCGTTTCAGGCCGAGCTCATCAAGCACACGCCGGCAGATTCGTCGGCCGTCGCCATGTCGATCTTCTCGGGCCTGTTCAACCTCGGTATCGGCACGGGTACCGCGATCGGCGGAGCCGTGGTTTCGGGTCCCGGTATCGCCTGGATCGGCTTTGTGGGCGGGGCGATTGCCGTCGTGGGCGTCATCCTCGCCATTACCGTGCTGTTTCCGGCCATACGTCGCGCAAAGCCCGTCGCCTAATCACGTCCCCTCATCAGTTGCGGTGGAATAGTTCCTGTTTAAGGCTTCTGAAGGCCCAGACAGGAACTATTCCACCGCAACTTATTTTGGGGGAGAGGATACAAGCTGGGCATACAATGGATGTCGTTGTGTTGAGCTTACCGGGAGGCTGTTATGTGGACATACGAGACGACGTTCTATCAGATCTATCCGCTGGGCTTTTGCGGGGCTCCGCGCGAAAACGCCGCGCCCGTTGCCGAGGATGAGCTCGCCCAGGCTGCCAACGCCGCGCCCAACCCCGATGCTCCTATCATGAAGGTTGCCCAATGGGCCGACTACCTGCAAGAACTCGGTATTGGCGCTGTGCTGATCAACCCGCCGCTCGAGTCTGATAGCCACGGCTACGATACGCGCAGCCTACGCCATATCGATCGACGCCTGGGTGGGGATGCCGACTTTGCCGCCGTGTGCGAGACGCTGCATGCCCACGGCATCCGCGTGGTACTCGATGCGGTCTTCAACCATGTGGGCCGTGGCTTTTGGGCCTTCCGCGATGTGCAGGAGCGTAAGTGGGACTCGCCGTACAAGGACTGGTTCCACATTAGCTTTGACGGCGACTCCTGCTATGGTGACGGCTTTTGGTACGAGGGCTGGGAAGGCCATTTTGAGCTTGTGAAGCTCAACCTGCAAAATCCCGCTGTGGTCGATTACCTGCTAGAGTCCGTGCGCCGTTGGGCCGAGGTCTTTGGCGTCGACGACCTGCGCCTGGACGTTGCCTATATGCTCGACCGCGACTTTATGCGCCGCCTGCACGTCTTTACCCGTGAGCTCAAGCCCGACTTCGTGCTGATTGGCGAGACGCTCCATGGCGACTACAACCAGATCGTCAACGACGAGATGCTCGACTCCTGCACCAACTACGAGTGCTACAAGGGCCTGTACTCCAGCTTTAACTCGGTCAACATGTTCGAGATCGCCCATTCGCTGCACCGCCAGTTTGGCGGCGATCCGTGGTGCATCTACCGCGGCAAACATCTGCTGTCGTTTGTCGACAACCACGATGTGCCGCGCCTGGCAAGTATCCTCACCGACAAGTCGTGTCTGCGTCCCGCCTACGGCATGCTCTTTGGCATGCCGGGCATCCCGTGCGTCTACTATGGCAGCGAGTGGGGAATTGCCGGCGAAAAGGGTGGCCCCGATGGCGACTGGGCGCTGCGACCTGCGCTCAATGAGCCTGCGCCCAACGAGCTGACGGCGTTCATCACGCAGCTTGCGCACCTTCGCTCGGCCGACGACGCGGCTGCCCGTGCTCTCAACTACGGTGCCTATCGCAACGTGGTGATCCAGAACAAGCAGCTGCTGTTCGAGCGCGCCTGTGACGGCGCGACGGTACTCGTGGCGGTGAATGCCGTGAGTGAGCCTTACACCTTTGGCGCCGGCGAACTCAACGGCTCCTTCGTCGACCTGCTTGCCGACGATGCGCCCGCGGTCGAGCTGACGGGTACCCTTGATCTTGCACCCTACGAGGTGCGCTATCTGTTGAGAGCCTAGCCCATGGCCGTGTCTGACGAGGGCTATCAACTTATTGAGCATGGGTTTGAGCCCGTGTTTGACGAGCGCTCGCGCGTTTTGGTGCTCGGGTCGTTTCCCTCGGTGCTTTCGCGCGCCAATGCCTTTTATTACGGCAACCCTCAGAATCGCTTTTGGCGTGTGATGGCCACGTGCCTCGGTATGCCTGTGCCGCCCAACGAGGGCGATCCTTTGGCAAGCGGTGAGCCCGCGACGCTCGATGCCTCCATTGCCGCCAAGCGGGCCATGCTGCTGAACGGCGGCGTGGCCCTGTGGGATGCAATCGAGAGCTGCGACATTAAGGGCTCGAGCGACGCGAGCATCCGCAACGTTGTGCCGGCACATATCGAGCGCATTACCGATGCCGCGTCGATCGAGGTCGTTGTCTGTAACGGCGGTACGGCAGGGCGACTCTACAAACGCTACTTGCAAGATCGGACGGGGCTGCCTGCCATCGTTCTGCCCTCGACAAGTCCCGCCAATGCCGCCTGGCGCCTGGAGCGGCTTGTTGAGCGTTGGCACGAAGCCGTTGACTGGGCTGTTATTTAATTTAGATTTTTGTTTGAGCGTGGGCGCCCAGACGTTTCAGAACGCCTCGCCAGATCGGCGCGGGCACGGCTGGCTCGGCGCAAACCATGCCGTCGGCGTCGAC
>CAJMPF010000081.1 GCA_905215195.1 uncultured bacterium
GACCAAGAAGTACGACGGTCTGGACGGCACCGAGCTCGCTATCTCTGAGTCCCAGGAGCGCATGGCCTGTGCCGTCGCCGACGGTGACGTCGAGGAGTTCATGGGCTACGCCGCCGAGGAGAACCTGGAGGCGACCGTTATCGCCGAGGTTACCGCCGAGCCGCGCATGCGCATGGCCTGGAACGGTGTCGCCATCGTCGACCTGTCCCGCGAGTTCCTCAACTCCAACGGTGCGCCCAAGCACCAGGTCGCCCACGTCTGCGCCCGCAGTGTGTGGCAGCCCAGCTGGGCCGGCACCACGCTTGCCGAGCGCATGACCTCGCTCGTCACCGACCTCAACGTCGCTTCCAACAAGGGCCTTTCCGAGCGCTTTGACTCCACCATCGGCGCCGCGACCGTGCTCATGCCCTTTGGCGGCAAGACGCAGCTCACCCCGAGCTCTGCCATGGTCGCCAAGTTCCCCGTGGGCGGCGAGACCACCACGGCGAGTGCCATGGCATGGGGCTTCAACCCCTATCTGATGGAGGCCGACCAGTTTGCGGGCGCCTACCTGTCCGTGGTCGAGTCCATCGCCAAGCTCGTGGCTGCCGGCTTTGAGCACAAGCGCGCCTATCTCTCCTTCCAGGAGTACTTCGAGCGTCTGCGCACCGAGGCCGAGCGCTGGGGCAAGCCCACGGCAGCCGTCCTGGGCGCCCTCATGGCCCAAGTCGACCTGGGTGCCGGCGCCATCGGCGGCAAGGACTCCATGAGCGGTTCGTTTGAGGACGAGACCGGCGAGCTCAACGTTCCGCCGACCCTGATCAGCTTCGCCGTCGCCGTGGGCAAGGCCGCCCGCGCCGTCTCGCCCGAGTTCAAGGGCCTCACGCACCGCGTCGTCCGCATCGCCCCCGCCACCTATGGCGAGGACTACCGTCCCGACGCCCAGCAGTTGCTCGCCGCGTTTGACGCCGTCGAGGCGCTCACTGCTACCGGCAACGCCCTGGCCATATCCACGCCCGGCTACGGCTGCGGCGCCGAGAGCCTCTTTAAGATGTGCGTCGGTAACCAGATCGGTATCGAGCTTGCCGAGGATGTAGACGTGGAGAGCCTCTTCACCCCGCTCTACGGCAGCTTTATCGTCGAGCTCGCCGAGGACGCCGAGCTGCCCGAGGTCGCCGACGGCGTTGTCGTCGAGCCCCTGGGCACCACCGTCGAGGGCTATGTCATCGACACCGGCTCCGAGGTCATCGAGCTCGCCGAGCTCCAGGAGGCCTGGGAGAGCGGCATCGAGGGCGTCTTCGCCTACCGCAGCGCCGGCGAGACCCCCGAGGTCGAGACCATCGACTTCCGCGCCAAGGATATCCACGTGTACGGCGGCGCCAAGATCGCCCGCCCGCGCGTGATCATCCCCGTGTTCCCCGGCAACAACTGCGAGTACGACAGCGCCCGCGCCTTCCGTGCCGCCGGTGCCGAGGCCGACACCTTCGTGATCAACAACCTCACGCCCGAGGCCGTCGCCGAGAGCACCCACGAGCTCGCCCGCCGTATTCGCCAGAGCCAGATCGTCATGATCCCCGGCGGCTTCTCGGGCGGCGACGAGCCCGATGGCTCCGCCAAGTTCATCACGGCGTTCTTCCGCGCTCCCGAGGTCACCGAGGCAGTCCGCGACCTGCTCAAGGCCCGCGATGGCCTGATGCTGGGCATCTGCAACGGCTTCCAGGCCCTGATCAAGCTCGGCCTGGTGCCCTACGGCGACATCGTCGATGCCACGCCCGATGCGCCCACGTTGACGTTCAACACCATCGGTCGCCATCAGAGCCGCCTGGTGCGCACCCGCATCTCGTCCAACCTGTCCCCGTGGCTGTCGCAGTGCAGCCTGGACGACCCCTACACCGTCGCCATCAGCCACGGCGAGGGCCGCTTTGTCGCCAATGACGAAGTGCTCGCCCAGCTGATCGCCAACGGCCAGGTCGCCACGCAGTACGTGGGCGAGGACGGCAAGCCCAGCATGGATCTCTCCGTCAACCCCAACGGCTCCGCACTCGCCATCGAGGGCATCACGAGCCCCGACGGCCGCGTCCTGGGCAAGATGGGCCATGCCGAGCGTCGCGGCGACAACCTGTACCGCAACGTGCCCGAGCATGTCCCCGGCGATAAGTTCATGCCGATCTTTGAGAGCGGCGTGGCCTACTTCGCCTAAACCTTTCCCATCGGGTACAATCCCTTCGGGTAACAACACCCGCCACCGACACATCCGGTGGCGGGTTCTTTTTTGCTTCGCGCATGTAGGAAGGACATCATGGAAAGCCGCAAGCCGTATCTCGCCACCCTGCCCGGACTCATCCTGGGCTGTCTTGTTTGCTGTGCACTCTGGGGATCGGCCTTTCCCTGCATCAAGATCGGCTACGCACTCTTTGGTATCCCGGCGCACGATAGCGCTTCGCAGCTGCTCTTTGCAGGTTTACGCTTTACGCTTGCCGGCGTCCTGGTTATCGTTGGGATGAGCGCGGCCCAACGCCGCCCCCTCGTACCGCAAGCGCGCGACATCAAGCCCATCTTTGTCTTGTCGCTCTTCCAGACTATCGGGCAGTACTTCTTTTTCTACCTGGGACTCTCGCGCGCCAGTGCCATGTCGAGCTCCATCATCGAGGCCAGCGCCAACTTCCTCGCAATCCTCTTTGCCGCCCTGGCGTTTCGCACCGAAAAGCTCAATGCGGCCAAGGTGCTCGGCTGCGTACTGGGCTTTGCCGGTGTCGCGCTCGTCAACCTTTCGGGCGCGGACGGCACCTTTGGCTTTGCGCTCGACGGCGAGGGCTTTATCCTGGCCTCCACCGTCGCGGGTGCCCTTTCGACCTGCCTGATCGGTATCTTCTCGCGCGAGCACGATGGCGTCTTGCTTGCCGGGTGGCAGTTCTTGGTCGGCGGCCTGGTCCTCACCGCCATCGGCTTTTTGATGGGCGGCACATTGTCCCCCACCGAAGTCGCCCCCGCCATCGCGCTCATCATCTACATGGCGCTTATCTCCGCCGTCGCGTACTCGCTGTGGTCCCGCCTGCTCGCCGTCAACCCCGTCAGCCGCGTGTCGGTCTTTGGCTTTATGAACCCGGTCTTTGGCGTGCTGTTGAGCGCACTGCTGCTCGGCGAGGGCGCTGGCACGAGCCCCGTTACCGTCATCGTTGCCCTGCTGTTGGTCTGCGGCGGCATCATCATCGTCAACAAACCCAAAAAAGCCTAGCGAGCTCACCTTTTTAGGGAGGGCGTTTGCACACTTTAGCTTAATGGAATACATCGATGAGCTGAGGGCCGCCACGCACGCAAGCGTGCGACCCTTTTCCTAGCATATCTGGATGCCGGCTTTCTTTTTCTCGGCCTTGACGCGGTAGAGCTCCGCATCGGCAGCGCGAAGTAAGTCTTGCCAGGTATCAACACTATCGCCGACCCGCGCGCAACCGATGGACATCCGCAATGCATACGGCACCTCGGCATGCGCGAGCTCGTCGTTGATTGTCGCGCACAGATGCATGATATCCTGTTCCGCCGCTGCCTTTTGGAGCACCACGAACTCATCGCCACCATAACGCGCGATAAAGCCACCAGACGCCGAGCAGACATCCTTGAGCGCCGTCGCAACAACCTGAAAAGCATGGTCGCCCTCCACATGTCCATAGCGATCGTTAATCTGCTTAAAGCCGTCAGCGTCCATCATAAGCAGATATACATCTTCGGCCTGATCCACATTTGAAAAGAGCGACAGCATATAGGTCTCAAAACGGTTGCGGTTGTTGAGTCCAGTCAACGGGTCAGTCGAGATCAGTTGCTCCTGGCAGATGATATAGAGCAGCAACATGCTAATCATTATGCCGACACAAAGGCCAGGCACCGAGTATACGATCTGAAAGGTACCGCCCACCAGGGCCGGAATGGCGAAAAATGCCAAGGTTCGATAGATAGCCTTCGTCTGCAGGCTCTCGACCCTGCGAGATTGCACAAACGCATGCAGGGATGTATGTATAACGTAACAGTAGCTGACAATGGGCTGGATCATATAGGCAAAGCCGCGACGATACACGCCCTGCGAATCGATATAGAACAAGGCGTGCGTCCAGTAACTGGTAAAAGCCAGCACGACCACCAGAGCCGTAGGCAATGTTACAAGCACCACCCTATAGCGCGAGGTCACAAAGCGAGAGCCCTGCATCGTCTCGGAATAGATAAACCAAATGAGACACGCGATGGCAAAGAGCGAAAACGAAACCGCGTTGGAAATCCAGTTGGCAGCAATACCCAACGTGCCGTCCGCACCATCCGAAAGCGTCCAGATCATATCGAATAATATGTACGCGGCAGAGGTGTAGCCAAGCATGCTAAACAATAGCTGCAGGGTGCTCGAGAACAAGGAGCGACGACTTCGCGCGGCAAGCCCGATAAGAACAATCATGCATAGCAGGAATATCTCAATCTTGAGTGCCTTAACCACTAGACGCCATCCCTTCAATATCCGAATGGTCAGAATCGGCCAATTCGAATCAGGGCAATAAACACCCCTTTACTCCGCAGGGGTAAAGGGAATCATAGCAAAGCGCCCGAACATCACTGCAAAACAGTTTCTGTTCGGGCGCTCGGACGGCGCGAATTGCACGCCGGAATCAATTATCGGTAACGGCCGTTACTCGCCGTCGATGTCGGTCGCGACGGCCTCCTCGATGGCCTCGACACCGGCAGGCGACAGGTCCTCCTTGCCCTGGCAGAACTTCTTGTCGACCCAGCCGGTCAGAATCGGAGCCATGATTGCCGTGATGATAACGGCAGTGGCGATCTGGGCGTACGCGGTGGGCGCAAGCTCGGCGTAGCGCGGTGCGACCTCGGCGAGGGCGACCGGCGTGGTCATAGCCGTGCCGGCGATAGTGGAGCAGGCAACGGCCGCCTTGCCGTTACCACCGCACAGGCGCTCGAACGCAAAGGTGATGGGACCGACGACAAACAGCGTGACAAGGCCCAGCAAGATGCCGGAAATACCGCCGGTGATAAAGCTCGACAGGCTCATGGACGCGCCAAGCTGAAATCCGATGACGGCAATCGCAGGGTTGGCACCGGGAACTAGCAGGTTCTTGATAAACGGGAACAGGTTGCCCAGAACCATGCCGATAACGAGCGGCAGGATGGATCCGATGATGGTGCCGACGGGAATGTTGGCGAGACCCGAGACACCGAGGATGATCATGGTGACGGCGGGGCCGGCCGTAAAGAACAGGATACCGACGGCGCCCTGCTCGGACTCATCGCCGAACTCGCCCATGATGCCCGTGTAGAGCGCCATGTTGCAAAACGTAATGCCGCCGATGATAGACACGGAGCTCAGACCCAGGAAGTTGTCGTTAAAGAAATATGCCACGCCTAGGCCGAGAGCCGCTGCGACGACCAGCTTGGGAATCAGCACGACGATGCCGGTCTTGATGGCGCCCGGCGTGGACTTGAAGCTGATGCCGGCGCCCACAAACAGCAGGATCGCGGCGACGATGGTATTGGAGCCAACGCGGCAGGCAGCCGTAAAGAAGCCGCCGATCTCAAAAACCTGCGGGCAGAAGGTGTTGAGCAAAAGACCGACGATCATCGGATAGATCATGATGTCGCCCGGAATGCGCGGGACCTTGAATTTCTTTTGCTCGTTGGCGATCGCTTCCTGTGCCATGAAACCCCATTTCCGCTGACGGGGTACAAAAGCCCACGTCACGCTTTGCTACAGTAAAGTTTGACCATGGTACCAGAAGAAATAGACCAGCTCGGTGAAAAATCCGACAAGTTGGGATGGAACGAGATTCGGCGCCCGCGACGCCACCCCTATATAAGGCTCAAGACAATATAGAGTACGATGCCCGAGACGCAGCACCACAGCGTCGACTTTGTCTTGATTGCCACCGCCACGACGCCGGCGGCCGCAATCCAGGGAACCAAGGCAGGCCAGAGTCCCGCGTCGAACGCGCCGGGGCTCACCAAGTCGTTGGCGACCAGCGCGGCAAAGGCAGCGGGCGGGATATAGCCCAGGGCCTCGGTAATGCGGGGCGACAGGGTCCGCCCGCGCAAGGCGAACGCCGGCGCGATGCGAAAGAACGCGATAGCAGCCCACGACGACAGCCACAGAACCAAGAACTCGTTAACGGGCATCGCGGGCACCTCTTCCGTCAAATACAGCATCGCACGCCAACGCAATGGCAATGCCGGCCACGACGCTTGCCGGCACGGCAATATTCGTGAGGCCCAAGAACTTGCATACGGCGACGGACACCGCGCCCGAAACCGCCGCGACAACGTTGCCGCGCGACAGCCGCTGCGAAAAGAGCAGGCAGATAAAGAGTGAGGTGCAGACAAAGGCTGCAATGGCGGTGGGAACATCGACAACGGCGCCGACGATGGCGCCCGTCGTACACGAAACGCCCCATGTTGCGATAAGGATCACGTTGAGCACGAAGGACTCACGCGGGCCCCAATCCTCCCCTTCAACCAACTTGGCAAGCGAGATGCCGTATGCCTCCTCGGTAAGTGTCGCGGCAACAGCCAGCGTCTGACGCTTCGAGGCACCCCTCAGATGCGGTGCGATCGATGCCGAGTAAAGCGCAAAGCGCGAGGAGATTGCGGCGACGCTCGCGACGATCGATGCTGCAGGCACACCAGCCAGCCACAGATTGCAGATCATAAACTGCCCGCTGCCCGTCACAAACGTGCTGCTCAGGGCAAAGACCATCCAGGGCTCCATTCCCGTCTGCCCCATGATCATTCCGCACGGCGCGCCTATTGCAACATAGGTAAGCATCACCGGCCAGACGGTTCTAACGATTTTGAGCACCATACGCTTCTCATCCTGACAAGGTCTCCGAGCCGCATGTAGCGATACGGCAGAATCATCATCCGACAGCAACCGAGTTCACCTACAATTGCCACCGGATCGAAAGACACAACTTTTTAGGAAGTCATTATGACAGCTATCGATCGAGACCGGGCGCGCGCGGCCTTCAAAAGCTACACCGATGCCTACGACGCCACCAACCCACGCATCGCGCTCAAAATCGAGCATACGTACCACGTGGCCGAGGCATGCGATGCCGTAGCGCGCGAGCAGGGCTGGTCGTCAGAAGATATTGACCTGGCATGGCTTTGCGGCCTGCTACACGATATGGGCCGCTTTGAGCAGCTGCGACGCTGGGACACCTTTAAGGACGCCGAGAGCATGAGCCATGCGGCGCTGGGCATCGAGGTCCTCTTTGGCGAGAATCCCGCCGATGCACCCGCCACGACAGACATCCGTGACTTTATCGAAACCGGTGCGCATGACGAGCTCATCCGAGCGAGCATCGCCTATCACAGCGACTTTCGCCTGCCGGCACAACTCGACGAGCGTACACGGTGCTTCTGCGATATCGTGCGCGATGGTGACAAGATCGACATTATGCGCACCATCGCCGACAGCACCGTCGACACCATCCTCAAAGTGGATGAGGACGCGTTTCTAGCAAGTCGCTTTTCGGTACCGACGCTTGCCGCCTTTGACGAGCATCGGTGCGTCGCGCGCGACGAGCGCAACGAGCCGGCGGACTACCTGGCGGGGCTCATCTGCTTTATGTTTGAGCTCGTCTATCCAGCAAGCCGCGCGCTGGCGCGCGAACAGGGCGATATCTACCGCCTGCTCGACGCACCCTTTGGCATTACGCGCCCCTTTACCAATCCCACCACGCAAGCGACCTGGGAGTGCCTAAAGGACGAGATGCGCGCCTGGCTGGCGCGCGCCTAGCGCTCAAGCTGGCCCAGCAGCTCCTCGAC
>CAJMPF010000082.1 GCA_905215195.1 uncultured bacterium
ACCCCAGCCTGTTGAGCGCCCGCGCGTAGGCAATGTAGGATGAGGCCGCGGTCACATAACCACCCCCGGACGCCACGGATCGACCGTCACTGCGCGCTCGTGCGACAACTTTGCCGGTGCCCCCAGCGAAACGCCGGCGATGCTGAGCGAGCTCGGCCACGGCTCGTAGCGCATGGTACAGGTATAGGTCCTAAACGTGCCGGAGAGCGAAAGCAGACCGCCATCCGATGTCGTCGCACCCTGCTCGCTCGAGACCTCAATCTGCAAGTCATAGCCTTCCATGGCATTCAGAATTTGAGCCTGAACCGTCGCCGAGGCATCGGCAGAGTTCTCGTCACCCTCCCCGCCCGGTGCCACAGCGTGCGCCAACACGATGTCGGGCACCACGCGGTCGAAGCGCGCGACAGCGCTGGCAAAGATCATGACGTTGTACACGATGAGTGCCAGCACCAGCAAAACGGGCGTAACCACTGCCATCTCAACCGTCGCTTGGGCGCGCTCCTCGCGCAGACGCATGCGGATACTCATTACGACCCACCGCCCAGAGCGCCAACCAGTGTGGCGACATCGACGGTGAGCGGAATGGAGCCGCCGCCGGGCAGAGGAATCTCCGCAAGCGTGAACACCGTACCGCTAATGGTGCGTTCGACTTGATATTCCAATGCCTCGCAAAGTGCCTTGGGATCGGTCACGCCCAACGGAATACCTCGCAGCTTGTCTTGCGCTTGAGAGAGACCAGCAATGTCAGACCCCGGACTCTTAATGACGTTGGCGGAATCGGTCAGCACTGGCTTTCGCAGGCGCAAGTCGCACGGCTCCAGACCCAACGCCGCCACGGACGCCGAAACGGTATCGCCGAGCCACGATGCGATGGAGCCCAACGCGCCGCTGCCCCCTCCTAGGCCTTTAATCATCTCGTCCATAAGTTCGTCGGCCGAACCTTGGATATCACCGTATCCCACGAGCAGCCGTCCCCAAACATCCATGACGCCGTCGAGCACGCCGGCAACGCCGCCCGAGCGTTCCTTCAATGTCGAGAAAAATCGCGAAAGCACGTTGTTTTGCGCCGTCGCCTCATCGGGCGCCAGCACCGCGGCAGAGATAGCACCGCGATCGCCAAGCCTGACTGCCGTGTTAAACGAAGAGTTGAGCTCATCGGGGCTCGAGATGGCACCCGAAGCCGCAAAGGCGACCACACCGTTGCGGCCAGGCGGAGCGATACGCGGGCGCTCGCCCGAAAGCGCTTTAATGGCCTGGTCAAAGGCATTGCCCGCACGGTCGGCCTCATCCTCGGTCTGACGCTCAAGTTCGAGTTCTTTGTTGCGGCATTCGACGTAGTCTTCCAGGGCCTCTTTGAACTTGGCAAAGTGGTACTCGAAGCCGTTTTCGATGAACGATGGCGGCATGAGGGCGCTTCCAAGCGTAACCACGCCGAAGCCGCACGCTTCGCATGTATCACGACCATCATAATCAGCAACAGATGCCAGCCCACTCGGAGTCCCTTTCTGATAGACGGGGCATTCGACTCCATAATGCAGGTATGTTCTGCCGTCGTTGTTGCTTACAGGCCATGCGGCATCGGTGTAAAGTTCGGTCGGCCGCACCTCGTTTGGGACACGCGGCAATAGTGGGATATAGGCAGAAAACCGTTCGCCATCATCTTTTATGTATGCTCGATCGACCTCTTCAATCGCATAGGCATAGAACGATTTTCGAGCGGCCGACTGCGCTTTCATCTCGACGCTCGATCCCTGAGGTTTTTCATTCGCCAAGCGCTGTCGGTAATAGGTTTTCGCGCGATCGAGCGCTATTTGCGGCTCCCATGTGATGCTCGACTTTTCATGACGGTTCTGGCTGTCAGATAGTTCTGCTAGTTTTTTCGCACGCTCCCACATACACGAGTACTTGCCAATCGAACTCTCGTCCGACCCACCACAATCCGCCAGCCAAGCGCGCTCTTTAGCCTTCGCCGTGTCCTCAGAAGCCTTCCGCAGCTCCTCGGCCGCACGCTCTAAATCATCTGATGTGTCTTTAATGGTATCGGTCGAGATCTCTGACCCTTTGAGCGCAGCGAAGTCCGACTCGGATGTTTTGGGCACAGCAAGCGCCGTACCGGTATAGGTCACACTATCGGTATCCTGCGCCGACACCGCCTGCGTGGCACGCGCGGCAATCAGATACGGCAAAGCCGTCTCGATTTTCTGTAAGCCTTCCGATGCGCTTTTGGCAAACTTGTTGCGCGTTTTAATGATCTCGATCCCGGTGTCGACCATATTGCCGGCAACTGGTTCGGCACCCGGGATGAGGATGGCGACCAGGCCCGTCCCGATCGTGGCAAACCCCGCTAGCCCCAGACTCAAGATGCTCGCATCAACCACCGTGGCAGGACGACCCTACGTTGGCACCCGCCAGCGCGCCGCTATCGGCCGCCACCTGGGTATCCCCGGCACGCGACATGCTCCATATCGCCGCGGTCGACGAAAACAACAACGTGAGCACCACTAGGATGACCACGGCAGAAGAAAGCGTGGTGTAGGCACCGTCTTCGATAAACAGGTCGATACCGGCTCGACCCATAAAGCCGCCTCGCTTGCGATGGCAGCTCGGACGGCGCGTCAAAACGAGTCTAGACCAGAAACGCTTAATCCCATGCAGCAATCCACGAATCATAATCTCCCTCCAGCCATTCGGGACGCGATTGATACGAGACATCGACCTTGAGCTCAACGTAGCCGCCCTCGGCGGTACCACCCATAGTCTGCGAAAACGCACCGATCACAGGCAACGGTCTGACCTCGCCGGAAACGGACACGGACGAAACGCCACCCGCATCGGCCCGGCTAAGCTCGACATCCCACGACAACGGCCCGCCGGCATGAAAGATCGAAACGTTGGGCACCGCGGCAAGCCGGCGGAGGGTGAACTCCTTAAGATCGTCGTCCTCCGCCGTCGTCGTGGTCATGAGCCGCGCGGTCTCGGCGGCGGCAGACTCCATGACCGCGCGCGTATAAAGCAGGCACACCGGTTGCAGTGCGAGAAGGATGAGCGTCAGAAACGTCGGCAGCAAAAAAGCGGCCTCGACCGTAGACTGCGCCCGGTCCTCGCGCGCGATATCAATACAACGCGATGTCCTTAGCGCCCGCAGCGGCGTCGATAACCGACGTCGAGGCAACGCCATGGGATGCCGCCCGCTCAACCAGCGCCGCCAAGCGTCCATCGGTGCCAGCACGCCAAAGTCCCACAATCGCCAGCACGATCGATAACAGCGCCACCGTGACGATGGCGTATTCCACAGTCGCTTGGGCAACCTCTTCACGCAGAACGCCATGCATTTCACGATCCCTCCTTTGAGCTTATTGTTTGCGGGACCAGACGCACGGCGCGCAGACGACACGAAGCATCGCCAGCATCCGCGGCAACCGTCACCATATCGACCCAGCCGCGCCCATCGCGCACGATGGCGCCCCATACGTTGCCCTTAATATCGAGATAGCCGCTCAGGGCGAGCTGGGCCGTTGGCACCTCGCGGTAGGCGCGTAACATATCCGCCGCTGCCTCGGTCATCGGTCGGTCCTCGGACCATGCAAGCCGGACCGTAATCGCGTTGTCCTCAGGTGAATCCGTCGCAGTGCCAGACCGCTTGTCGAGCGTCCGCAGAAAGGTTTGCGCCGTGACAGCGACATCCGAATCGTCCGCATCTCGCATCTCATCTTTTTGAGACGCCACCGCCGAATCTGAGCCCGAATCGAAGGCGGCCCCAGGACGCTGCTGCCGCGCGGCGTTAAGCCCCCAAAGCACCGCTGCTATCGCCACGGTCAGGCAAGCAAACACCAGCAGCACCCCGATGGGGCGCTCGCCCTCTACAGGCTGTTGATGCCCTCGCTGATAGCGTTCCATAGATCTTGGACCTTGCCCTTAAATGCGACAATGGCAATGATGGCGATCACCACGAGCACGCCGACCAAGATGGCGTATTCGGTGGTGCCCTGCGCACTCTCCTCCTGCAGTAGCTCCCCGGCATGCTGGCGAGCGCGAATTGACTGGCAAACAGCCCAGCTCCAGACCTTGCCAGCAGCGTCAGTCATCGTGTTCATGTATTCCTCCCTACATCATCCCGCCTGCTCCCAGCAGCGGGCCCAATATGGACAGAAGCAACGCCGGCAAGATGAGCGTGCCGGTGGGAATCAGCAGCTTGACGGGCGCACGCTCAATCTCGCGCTCGACCGCGGCGCGATGAGCCGCACGGATCTCGCGACTTTGAGCGGCCAGCGTCTCGGAAAGTGGGGCACCCAGGGCGAGTGCCTGCCCCACCGTGATGGCAAAGGTCTCGAGCGCTCGCACGTCCAGGTCGCGCGCGGCGGCCAACAACTCGTCCTCACGCGTGCCCACGCCCACCTGCCACGCCATGCAGGCCCGCTCAAGGCGAAGAGCCAGCACTGACCGGCGGTTGGCGCAGAAAATCTCAAGCGCCGCATCAAACGAAAGGCCGGCCGAAAGACCCAAGCGCACAACATCGATCATCTCGGACACTTCGCCGAGCGACACTCGCGCCGGGCCGCCCGCTCCAACCGCGCCCTTCACTCGCGCGGTCAGAGCATCGACCACCGAGCGACCCGCCTTATAGGGAACCTGGTCGATGATGAAAAGCGTCTGTCCGCTGCGGACGCGCTGCCCCTCGTTTATGCAGACCTGGGCGATCTTGCATGCGTCTGCACGCTCCAAACCCGTCACGATAAACACACTGAGCGCGCACAGGCACGCCGCGGCCCCGACCAAGACGCTCATAGCTCCACCCGCATAATGCGCCTGATAACCACCAGGGCAACGGCGTTGAGGGCAAGACCCAGCACCACAGCGCCCGCGCCGTCAGGCGTCGCAAGACCGCGACGAAAATCTGCCGAAAGCAGCGCCAACACCGCGCACATGCCCGCCGGCATCGCCGCGACCATATGCGCCGACATGCGAGCCTGCGACGTCTTGACATCCAAGCGGCGCTTGAGCTCAATGCGCTCCCCCACCATGCTCGACGCCTCGGACAGTAAGTCGGCAAGCGGAGCGCCGGTGCGCTGAGACACCTTAAGCGCCAAGGTCACAAGCGAAAGGCCGGGGGCGTCGATGCGCACGAGCAAGTCATCGAGCGCGTCGGTCGCCGAGATGCCGCAATCGATCGCCGCCGCCACCCGCAAAAACTCGGTATGCACCGGCTCTTGCGCATGAGCGCCCACAAAGCGCATGCCCTGGGCCAGCGAATGTCCCGAGGCAAGCGACATGGAAAGTGCGGTAAACGCCTCGGGCATGGCCTCTTCTGCATCGTGTTGCTCGCGCCGGCTCTCAAAGCCATCCCGAGCGGCGCCAACGGCAATCGGAGCAACAAGTCCCAAGGCAAATCCGAGGGGCGATAACGACACCATCGTTAGTAAAACGCAGCAGACACCGCTCGATAGCAGCAGAAACGCCAAACGCCCCGAAGCATCCTCGATCACGAGGCCAAGGCGATGCGCCGGAGCCAGCGATGCCCACGAACGGGCGATCTTTTTCAGCAGATCGTTTTCCACCAGCTCACGCGGCAGCTTCTCTGCCACCGTCTCGAGCACCTGACGCGCCAGCTCCGCCGGCGGTATCTGCGGCACACGAGGTTCCGCCCCGCACGCCGTCGCGACAGAAAACGCTGCTAAACCCCCTACGACGAGGGGCACAGCGACCTCCATTCGTCCACCTCCTCTTGTGTGAGCGTCCCCGACCGCAGGCCTTCTGCGATAAACGGCGGCTCGCGGTCAAGCGTCCAGGTGCGCCCGGCGGCATCGAAAGTCACATAGCGATCGAGCTCTACGCCGCCCGACGCGGCGCGACGCACTCCCGAATACGAGGAGACGAAACGCCTGCCATCGGCGTGGCGCTCAGACATCACGATGCCGTCGAGCGCCATGGCAATCTGCTCCTCGATGAGCTCGCTCGGCAGATCGATGCCATAACGTGCAAGCAACGTCAGACGCACCACGGTCTCCTGTTCTGAGCCCGCATGAAGTGTGGTGAGCGACCCGTCGTGGCCCGTGTTCATGGCCTGCAACATGTCGCAGCACTCCGCACCGCGCACCTCGCCCACCACGATGCGGTCGGGGCGCATGCGCAGGGCATTGGTCACCAGGTCGCGGATCGTCACCGCGCCCTCGCCCTCAATTGAAGCCTCGCGCGCCTCTAGGCGCACCACGTGCGGATGATGCGCAAACTTGAGCTCGGCAGAGTCCTCGATCGTCACGATGCGCTCGCCGGTGGAAATCTCGCATGACAACGCGTTGAGCAGGGTGGTCTTACCAGATCCCGTGCCTCCCGCAACCGCCAGGTCCTGTCGCAGCGACACCGCGCACGACAGCAGCTGCGCATACCAAAGCGGTAGCGACCCCAGGCCCACAAGCTCGTCCAATGAACAGATGCGGTCTGAAAACTTACGGATGGTGAGGATTGGCCCATCGATCGCCACAGGCGGAATCACCGCGTTGACGCGATAGCCCGTTTTGAGGCGGGCGTTGACGATGGGGCTGCGCTCGTCGATACGGCGGCCAAGTGGCGAGATGATGCGGTCGATAAGCACACGGATCTGCTCATCATCCTCAAACGCATGCTCGATGGGATATAAGACGCCGCCGCGCTCAAAGAAAGCCGAGCGACAACCGTTGACCATGATCTCGGTGACGGTGTCGTCCTCGATGAGCGGCTGCAACGGCCCCAAGCCCACCACGTCATCCAAAATCTCGTCGATGACGGTCTCGCGCTCGGGCGTCGCGAGATCGGTCGGCTCCTCAACATTGAGCGCCGCCTCCACCGCGGGACGCAATTCCGAGCGGGCAAGTACCGGGTCGATATAGGCGCTGATACGCGCCACTTCGTCGTAACCCATGCGGTCCATCACGGCGCGCTTAGTGCGTCGTTTCACCGCGCGGCGACGCCCCGCATCTACAGGAGCTGCCGCCGCTGCAGCGCCGGCAGCCTTAATCCTCGTTTGCAGGCTCATCGCTGATCACCCTCGCGCGACCAGGGAAGGCGGATACGCGGGCGTTCGGTACGCGTTGCACGGTCGGCGACTATATCGCTCCAAGGGCCGACGGCGCACCCCAGTTCCACGAGCATCTCGCGCGTGGCCTCGCGCACGCTGGTCGCAAAAGCGCTCGTCTGACCCACTGCCTCGTCGGCGCGCCCAAACGCCATGAGCGCGGCGAGATCCTGCCCGCCATCGGCGATACGAATCTTGGAGCTCAACGCACAGGCAATCTCAAAGCGCATGGCGACGTCCTCGTCTGCCCCGCGCGCACCGAACCGGTTGAACACGGCGCTCATGCGCGTGCGCGGCACACCTACTCGACTTGCCAGTTCAATGACGCGCGACGCCGATGTCGCGGACGACACCGCCGCATCGCCAACGACCAGGCAACGGTCGCTCGCCGCCACCGCAGCCGCCACGGCATCGCCCCAAAAGACCGAGGTATCGATAAAGACCACGTCGGATTCGCGACGCAGGACATCAAGCAGTAGCTCCACCGGACGTGCCATGAGCTCGGCTTGCTCGGGCGCCGCGACGGGACCCCAGAGCGTAACGCCCGGCGCCACGCGCATCGATGCGGCTACGATATCCGGCTCGGTGAGCGTGCCCGCCGCC
>CAJMPF010000083.1 GCA_905215195.1 uncultured bacterium
GTCCGCCGTTCGTTAGAACGGCGGAAGGAATTAAAAGTGCACGAGCTCGGAATCGTCTATCACATCATTCGCGATGTCGAGAACGTGGCGCGCGCCAATGGCGTGCGTCGCGTTTCGAGCGTGACGTTGCTGCTGGGCGAGGTCTCGGGCGTCGTTCCCGACTTGCTGCTCGACGCTTGGCGCTGGGCGGTAGATAAAAAGCCCATCGCGCAGGGCGCGGAGCTTGTTGTGGAGCCCGTCGAGGCTGTGACGCATTGCGAGGCATGTGGCCGCGACTACGCGACGGTCGAGCACGGCAAGACCTGTCCCCATTGCGGTAGCGGCGAGACATACCTGCTGCAGGGCCAGGAGGTCATGATCAAGCAGATCGAGACCCCCGACGAGGAGCCGGCAGACACTGCCCCCGACGGCCCTTCCGACGTCCCCGACGCCGTCGACGCCGCCAACCCCCTCCACATCGCCTAGGATTCCCTATAAGTTGCGGTGAAATAGTTCCTAAATTCAGCCTTCTGGCTCTTAAACAAGAACTATTCCACCGCAACTATTGTTGAGTGGTTTCATAGACCATAAGTCACAAAAATAGTCAAGCCATGTCTGTTTAAACAAAATAGCGGCAGTACAAGCGCATTCGCGCTTGCCTAAAATCGATATTAATGAACAGCCTGCTTGTATCTGTAAAATGCATGGCTTGATGAGCGACGCCTTGTCGTGTAATGAGTCAAAAAGCAGTAACGTAATCAACTTGTAACAAACCTAGACGTTTAAACAAATAATCCAACCTTTTGCGGATTTAGCTATAATTCCACAAACCAAACAGCTATACTCCTTTCATGTCGTGTAGGAAATACGTAGACAAAAAGGAGGTTATGTGATGGTAAGTATTGTTCTTGCTAGCCACGGGGACTTGGCAGCTGGAATCAAGCAGACGGGCTCGATGGTCTTTGGCGATCAGCCGTCTGTTGCCGTGGTCTCGCTCGAGCCGAGCATGGGCCCCGACGATTTCCGTGCCAAGGTCGAGGAAGCAATCGCTTCCTTCGAGGACCAGGAGCAGGTGCTCTTCCTCGTTGATCTGTGGGGCGGCACGCCGTTCAACCAGATTAGCGGGCTCATCGAGGGCCATGATTCCTGGGCTATCGTCACCGGTGTCAACCTGCCTATGCTCATCGAGGCATATTCGCAGCGCTTTGATGCAAAGAACACTGCACATGCGATCGCAAAACATCTCGTGACTGAGGCTAAGGCTGGCGTGCGCGTCAAGCCCGAGTCTCTGGAGCCCGAGGAGAAGAAGCCGGCTGCGGCCGCCGCTGCTCCTGCAGGCGCCATCCCTCCGGGAACGGTCATCGGCGACGGGCACATCAAGATTGCCCACGTCCGTATCGACACCCGTCTGCTGCATGGTCAGGTGGCCACCACGTGGACCAAGCAGATCAACCCCAACCGCATCATCGTGGTTTCCGACGGCGTTGCTCACGACGAGCTCCGCAAGACCATGATCGAGCAGGCTGCCCCTCCGGGAGTCCATGCCAACGTCGTTCCCATCAAGAAGATGGCCGAGGTCGTCAAGGACACGCGCTTTGGTGACACCAAGGCCATGCTGCTCTTTGAGAACCCGCAGGATCTGCTCAAGGCCATCGAGGCCGGCGTCGACATCAAGGAAGTCAACATCGGTTCCATGGCTCACTCCAAGGGCAAGGTCGTCGTCACCAACGCCGTCGCTATGGGCGATGACGACGTCAAGACTCTCGAGGCCCTCAAGGCCAAGGGCGTCAAGTTCGAGGTCCGCAAGGTTCCTTCGGATGCTTCCGAGGATCTCGACGCCATGTTGAAGAAAGCTAAGGCCGAACTGGCCGCTCAAGCATAGTAAAGGAGGGTCCGATACATGTCTGCAATCACTATTCTGCTTGTTGCGATTGTCGCGTTGCTTGCCGGTATGGAAGGCGTTCTGGATGAGTTCCAGTTCCATCAGCCGCTCGTGGCATGCACGCTTATCGGTCTCGTAACCGGTCACCTTCAGGAGGGCATCCTCCTGGGCGGTTCGCTCCAGATGATGGCCCTTGGCTGGGCTAACGTCGGCGCCGCCGTCGCGCCTGACGCCGCTCTGGCCTCGGTCGCTTCTTCGATCATCATGGTGCTCGCCCTCAACGGCGGCGCCACTGATTCGGCCAAGGCCGTTACCGCGGCCATCGCCGTCGCCGTCCCGCTGTCGGTCGCTGGTCTGTTCCTGACCATGATTTGCCGTACCATTGCTACCGCTATCGCTCACGCCATGGACGGTTGCGCCGAGAAGGGCGACTTCTCCGGCATCGAGCGCTGGCAGTACATTGCCATCCTCATGCAGGGCCTTCGTATCGCCATCCCGGCAGTGCTTCTGTGCGTCATCCCGGCCGAGGCCGTTACCAACGCGCTTAACGCTATGCCCGACTGGCTGTCCGGCGGCATGGCTGTCGGCGGCGGCATGGTCGCTTCCGTCGGTTACGCCATGGTCATCAACATGATGGCCACCAAGGAGACCTGGCCGTTCTTCATCCTCGGCTTTGTCCTTGCTGCCATCCCTCAGCTCACGCTGATCGCCCTTGGCCTCATCGGCATCTCCCTTGCCCTCATCTACCTTGGCCTTAAGGATCTGGCCAAGCAGGGTGGCGGCATGGGCGGTGGCTCCGGCGACCCGCTCGGCGACATTCTGAACGATTACGAGTAGGAGGGGAGTGATACATATGGCAGAGAACAAGATTCAGCTCACCAAGGCTGACCGCAAGAAGGTTTGCTTCCGTCATCAGTTCCTTCAGGGCTCGTGGAACTACGAGCGTATGCAGAACGGCGGCTGGTGCTTCGCAATGATCCCTGCGATCAAGAAGCTCTACACCAGCAAGGATGACCAGATTGCCGCTCTTAAGCGCCATCTGGAGTTCTATAACACCCACCCCTATGTTTCCGCCCCCGTCATTGGCGTTACCCTCGCCCTCGAGGAGGAGCGCGCCAACGGTGCTCCGATCGATGACGTCGCCATCCAGGGCGTCAAGGTCGGTATGATGGGCCCGCTCGCCGGCGTCGGTGACCCCGTCTTCTGGTTCACCCTTCGCCCGATTCTGGGCGCTCTGGGCGCTTCCCTGGCCATGTCCGGCAGCATCGTCGGTCCGCTGCTGTTCTTCTTCGCGTGGAACATCATCCGTTACGCTTTCCTGTGGTACACGCAGGAGTTTGGCTACAAGGTCGGCTCCTCCATCGCCAAGGACCTCTCCGGTGGTCTGATGGGCAAGGTCACCGAGGGCGCTTCCATCCTGGGTATGTTCATCATCGGTGCCCTGGTCGAGCGCTGGGTGTCCATTTCCTTCACCCCGATCGTCTCCACGGTCAAGCAGTCTGCTGGCGCCTTTATCGACTGGGCTAGCCTGCCCTCCGGTTCCGAGGGTATCAAGGAAGCGCTGACGATGTACAACTCCGTCGGTGCTACCGCCCTTGATCAGATGAAGGTCACCACGCTTCAGGCCAACCTCGATCAGCTCATCCCCGGCCTTGCCGCCGTGTGCCTGACCCTGCTGGTCTGCAAGCTCCTCAAGAAGAAGGTCAGCCCGATCGTCATCATCCTGGCTCTCTTCGCCGTCGGCATCATCGGTCGCTTCTGCGGCTTCATGTAAGCACGCTTCGGCTTAAGACCGAGAATTGCTAGGCAAGGGCTTTTGAGCCGTTGAAACGGACCGCACCCGGTGGGTACACTGGATGCGGTCCGATTGTTTTTATTGGAGGGCGAGGCGCGTATGGCGCAATCTCAGAACAGCACGGTCGATCTGGCAACGCCGGCAACCTGCCTGATGGGGCTTACCAGCCACGGTAACGTGATGGTGGGCAATAAGGCGTTTGAGTACTATAACGAGCGCAATCCCGAGGATTATATTCAAATCCCGTGGGACGAGGTCGACTATATTGCCGCCGAGGTTTTACGCGGCACCAAGAAGATTACGCGTTTTGCCATCTTCACCAAGGACAACGGTCACTTTACGTTTTCGACGCGCGACGACAAAGAGACGCTTCGTGCGGTCCGCAAGTACGTCGACGAGGACAAGCTTGTGCGTTCGCCCGACTTTATCGATGTGACGGCCAAGGGCGCCAAGAGCATCCCCGCTGCCATCAAGAGCCTTTTCCACAGAGACAGCTAATCGTTGGCGATAGATGGCGGAAAATGCATCCCGGAATTTGTTCTCATTCCGGGATGCATTTTCCTTTTGAGGGCCAGTTGGGAAAGCTTGTCCCATTATTTCGCGTTATTCCGGGTTATTCTTTCCGATATTGAGGATTGCCCTCGGAAACTATTCGCTATAGAGCCTTCTCGATGAGTGGCCATGCGCTACATGGCAAAGGGGTAAATCTGCTACACTAGTACAACATGCCTCCGTAGCTCAGGGGATAGAGCACCGCTCTCCTAAAGCGGGTGTCGTGCGTTCGAATCGCACCGGGGGCACCAGAAGTAAATGCAGGTCAGACGGTATAAATCGTCTGACCTGCTTTCTTATATAAGGGCATCGTTAACGTCAGTTGGGTAGAATTTGGGTAGAAAGTTTTTTTGTGAAGGGCTATGCCCAAAGTCCGGTTTCCAACCCTTCCCACAGCCTACGGGCTTATAAGAAGCCCTTCGGCCATGGAAAGCGTTGAAAACCTAGGGTGACGCTGCTGTGAGATGGGCGAGTTTCCAACAGCCCCCGGCGTCTTCGGGTTTCGCCTGGGACCCTGCGACACCGTGGACCGTTGAAAACTCGCCCTTCCGCTTGGAAGAGGGCTTTTACCCCTTAAAATTGTCCGAAAGTGACAACGACGCAGGAGGTCCGGTATGCCTGCCAGCAAGAAAGAGGCAAAGGAGTTCGTCAAACGGTGGAAGAAGCGCCTTGGTGCCATCCCCGCAGGCTCCAACAACGAGCAGCAGGACACGCAAAAGTTCTGGGTAGATCTGCTCATCAACGTCCTGGGCATCCCGTCCAACACCATAGACAGCTTCGTCGACTTCGAGCGGAAGGTGAGAGGCCGCCGCATCGACGTGTTCGTCTCCGACCACAACTTCCTGTGCGAGCAGAAGTCGTGGGGTATCGACCTCGACAAGCCCGAGCCCAGAAACGGCGGCATGGAGACGCCGCTCCAGCAGGCCATGTGGTACGCGCGGCACCTGCCGTACTCCGAGCGCCCCCGCTGGGTGATGACGTGCAACTTCGGGACCTTTCGCCTTTACGACCTCGACAACGAGCGGCCCGAGGATACCGTGCAGGAGTTCTCCCTCGAAGAGCTCCCGGACAGCCTGTATCTTCTGTCCTTCCTGACCTCCAACGAGACGAGCCGCCTGCACAAGGAGCAGCAGCTTTCCATCGAGGCTGGGGCCTACGTCTCCAGGCTCTACGATGCCCTCGCCAAGCAGTACCACCACATTGAGGAGAAGGATGAGCGGGCGCAAGAGGAGCAGCGCTCCCTCAACGTGCTCATCACCCGAATCATCTTCCTGCTCTACGCCGAGGATGCCGACCTCCTGCAATCGCACCAGGCGTTCGGCAGGTACTGCGAGGGAGACCCCGCGAAGCTCCGCCGAAAACTGGTCGATTTGTTTGAGACGATCGACACGCCCCTAGAGCAGAGGGACGAGTACATGGACGAGGACCTCGCGGCCTTCCCCTACGTGAACGGCGGTCTGTTCGCCGACTCCTCCATCATCGTCCCGCAGATGACCTCGGAGATCCTCGAGGCCATCACTGTCGCGTCCCAGGACTTCGACTGGCGCGAGATCTCGGGTGTCATCTTCGGCGGCGTGTTCGAGGGCACGCTGAACCCCGAGACGCGCCACGCCGGGGGCATGCACTACACGAGCGTCGAGAACATCGAGCGCTGCCTCAAGCCGCTCTTCCTCGACGAGCTGTGGGACGAACTGCACGAGGCCGAGGGCGAGAAGACAGCTGCCAAGCGCAAGCAGGCCCTGGCGAGGCTGCACGACAAGGTGGCCTCCATCACCATCGGCGACCCGGCATGCGGCTCGGGCAACTTCCTTACCGAGGCGTACCGGCAGCTGCGCACCATCGAGAACCGAATCATCGAGGACGAGCTCAGCGAGGAGACCGGCAACGCGGGACAGACGTCCCTCGTCGTTGCGCAGGACAGCCCTGTCCGCGTGTCCCTGGACCAGCTGTACGGCATCGAGATAAACGACTTCGCCGTCTCGGTCGCTAAGACCGCCCTTTGGATCACCGAGGAGCAGATGCTCCGAAAGACGCAGGAGATATACGTCGACTACGACTTCGACTTCCTGCCGCTCAGGAGCCTCAGCAACCTCCATGAGGGCAACGCCCTCAAGACCGATTGGTCCGAGGTGTTCCCCGATGACCTCACGTACCTCGTGGGCAATCCGCCCTTCCTTGGGGCCCGTAACCAGTCCAAGGAGCAGAAGGCGGAGTTCCTTGAGGTCTTCGACGGAGCGAAGAACGCGGGCAACATCGACTACTGCGGGGCCTGGTACATGAAGGCCGCGAGGTTCACACAAGGGAAGCGCACGCGCTGCGCCCTGGTCTCGACCAACTCGATATGTCAGGGCGAGCAGGTCGCCAACCTCTGGAAACCCCTGCACGACCTGGGAATCCATATCGACTTTGCGCACAACACCTTCCGCTGGGACAACGAGGCGGCAGATAAGGCCCACGTGTTCTGCGTCATCGTCGGGTTCTCGCGCGAGGTTGGGGCCAAGACGCTCTTCTATCACGCAACGCCCGATTCTGACGAAGAGCAGATTTCCGTGGCCCGAATCAATGCTTATCTTAAAGACGCTCCTGACGTTTTTGTCTACAGCAGAAGTAAGCCATTATCAGATGTTCCAGAAATGGGAATAGGCTCCCAGCCTATAGACGACGGCAATTACCTTTTCACTGATGAGCAGAAAATCGAATTCTTGCAAAGTGAACCTGGTGCAGAGAAATTCTTTCACAAGTGGCTTGGATCACAAGAATTTATCCGTGGCAAAAGCCGTTGGTGTTTATGGCTTGGGAACGCAAATTGGGATGAGCTAAAGAATCTGCCTAAATGCAGGGAAAGGGTTGAAGCGGTGCGCCGGTATCGGCTCAAGAGCAAGAGAAGTCAGACCGTTAAGGCTGCGGAGTGCCCTGCCCATTTTGGAACTGAAATCCTGTCGGATACAGATTCAATCTTGATACCAGAGGTTTCATCAAGCCGAAGGCGATACATCCCAATGGGGTTCGTCGATGCTGAGGTCTTTTGTAGCAATAAAGTTCGTCTTATCCCAAATGCAACTCTCTATCAATATGGGGTGTTGCAGTCCCAATTTCATAATGCATGGGTTAGGGTCGTGACCGGAAGACTGAAAGATGATTATCAGTACTCGGCTGGTATTGACTACAACAACTTCGTCTGGCCCGAGCCCACGGAATCCCAACGCGAGGAAGTCGAGCGTTGCGCCCAAGCCGTGCTCGACGCCCGGGATGCCCAAGAAGGTGCGACGCTCGCGGACATGTACGATCCCAAGAACGAGACGTTCTTCCCCGAGCTGATGGCGGCGCACAAGGCGCTCGACACTGCCGTTGAGGCCGCCTATGGCGTCGACTTCGGTGGGGACGAGGAGAAGATAGTCGCCCAT
>CAJMPF010000084.1 GCA_905215195.1 uncultured bacterium
GCGGCGGCCCGCGCTGCATGAGCATGCCCTTCTGGCGCGAGGACCTCTAAGTCTTTCCGTTTCCGGTGCGGTCCCCCTACAACCGCACCGGCTTCGCCCGTTAAACGGGCAACACTAATACTTACGTAATTCATTTCTTCGAAAGGAATCGAACCATGGGTGTTAACCTCTCCGGCCGTAGCTTCCTCAAGCTTCTCGACCTCACCACCGAGGAGATCGAGTACCTGCTCAAGCTCTCCAAGAACTTCAAGGATATGAAGCGCGCTGGCGTTCCGCACCGCTATCTCGAGGGCAAGAATATCGTTCTGCTCTTCCAGAAGACCTCCACTCGTACCCGCTGCGCCTTCGAGGTCGGCGGCATGGATCTGGGCATGGGCGTCACCTACCTCGATCCGGGTTCGTCGCAGATGGGCAAGAAGGAGTCCATCGAGGACACCGCCCGCGTTCTCGGCCGCATGTATGACGGCATCGAGTTCCGTGGCTTTGCCCAGGACGACGTCGAGGAGCTCGCTGCTAAGTCCGGCGTGCCCGTGTGGAACGGCCTGACCACCGAGTGGCACCCCACCCAGATGCTCGCCGACATCCTGACCGTCCAGGAGAACTTCAACTACGACATCAAGGGCAAGACCCTTGTCTTCATGGGCGACTGCAAGAACAATGTCGCTCGCTCCCTCATGGTCGTCTGCTCCAAGCTCGGCATGAACTTCGTGGCCTGCGGCCCCGAGGAGTGCATGCCCGCTGACGACGTCATCGAGGCCTGCAAGCCCATCGCCGAGGCCAATGGCTGCACCATCAAGCTGACCACCGACGTCAAGGACGGCGTCACCGGTGCCGACGTTATCTACACCGACGTGTGGGTCTCCATGGGCGAGCCCGACGAGGTCTGGGCCGAGCGCATCGCTCAGCTCACCCCGTATCGTGTCACCTCCGAGGTCATGGCTATGGCCAACCCGGGTGCCATCTTCCTGCACTGCCTGCCCAGCTTCCACGACACCAACACCACGATTGGCGCCGAGAAGTGCGAGCAGTTCGGCATCACCGAGCAGGAGGTCACCGACGAGGTCTTCGAGAGCCCCGCTTCCAAGGTCTTCGACGAGGCCGAGAACCGCATGCACACCATTAAGGCTGTCATGTACGCCACGCTCAAGTAAGAGCATCTAGCATCTCGCTCGGGGTGTATTGCTGCACACCCCGAGCGGTTTTATCTGGTAATAATCTCGCATCAAGCGGCAGGCACGGCACGGAAGAGCCGCTTCTGGCGAGATCAGTAAATGATTTATGAAGGGGGGATGAGAACTATGACTGAGACCGCTAAGAAAAAGCGCGGTATGCCTTCATCGTTCACCATTCTTCTTGCTCTGCTGGCAATTGTCGCAGTGATTACCGTTATCGTCTCCGGCACGTCCGGCGGCGCGGTTACTGCCGCCCGTCTGAGCGATTTCTGCACCGCCCCGATTAAGGGCTTCGCTGACGCTCTGCCCGTCTGCCTCTTCGTTATGATCCTGGGCGGCTTCCTCGGCATGATGACCGAGACCGGCGCTCTGGACAACGGCATCGCCGTTCTGGTGCAGAAGCTTAAGGGCAACGAGATTATGCTCATTCCCGTGCTGATGCTCATCTTCTCCCTCGGTGGTACCACCTATGGTATGTGCGAGGAGACCGTTCCCTTCTACGCCCTGCTCGCCGCTACCATGATGGCCGCTGGCTTCGACCCCATGGTCGGTGCCGCTACCGTCCTGCTCGGCGCTGGCTGCGGCTGCCTGGGCTCCACGGTTAACCCGTTCGCCGTCGGCGCTGCCGTCGACGCTCTGACCGGCGTTGGCATTGAGGTCAACCAGTCCATCATCATCGGCCTCGGTGCCGTCCTGTGGATTGTCACTACCGCTATGTCCATCTTCTTCGTGATGAGCTACGCCAAGAAGGTCAAGGCTGACAAGGGTTCCACCATCCTGTCGATGCAGGAGCTCAAGGACGCCGAAGAGGCTCACGGCAAGGCTGCTTCCGAGGTCCACAAGGAGGTCAAGCTCACCGGTCGTCAGAAGGGTGTTCTGATCGCCTTCGCCTTCACCTTCGTCGTCATGATCGTCGGCTTCATTCCGCTGGCCGACCTCAACGAGGGCGTCGCCAACTTCTTCGACGCTGGCGCTGTCTACGACGCCGACGGTAACGCCGTCGTCCAGGGCTGGTCTGCCCTGATCACCGGCCTGCCCATTGGCCAGTGGTACTTCGACGAGGCTTCCACCTGGTTCTTCCTCATGGCCGTCCTGATCGGTATCATCGGTGGCCTGTCCGAGAAGCAGATCGTTAACACCTTCATCACCGGCGCTGCCGACATGATGTCCGTTGTTCTCGTCATCGCCCTCGCCCGTGGTATCTCCGTCCTCATGGCTAACACCGGCCTCGATGTCTTCGTCCTCGACGCTGCCGCCAATGCCCTGGCTGGCCTGTCCGGCGTGATCTTCGCTCCCATGAGCTTCCTGGTCTACTTCGGCCTGTCCTTCCTGATCCCCTCGACCTCCGGTATGGCCACCGTCTCCATGCCCATCATGGGACCGCTGGCTGTTAAGCTCGGCTTCTCGCCTGAGGTCATGGTCATGATCTTCTCCGCCGCCATCGGTGTCGTGAACCTGTTCACCCCGACCTCCGGTGCCATCATGGGCGGTCTCGCCCTGGCCAAGATCGAGTGGACGACCTGGCTCAAGTTTGCCCTTAAGCTCATCGTTGCTCTCTCCGTCGTCTGCGCCATCATCCTGACCGTCGCCTGCGTGTTGATCTAAGTACCCAACGGGTACCCCACGGAAACCTTGACGATCCTGTAGAGGATCACCTGGTCATCGTCTGTCCGGTGGGGTAAACCCACCGGTAGACTCCTACCTTTAGCCCCCTTCCGTTCCGTGCGCGGGAGGGGGCGCTCTTGTGTTCCGGCGTTTTACCAAACGCCGGAACCACTCGACGCTGCAAGCCCGCCAGAGCGGCAATCTGACGTTCAATCGTCGGGCATGGCCAAAAGGCCTATGCCCTCCTCTTTCACGTCACCTTGCTCGCTCTGGCGGGCTTTCGCTGGCTTATGCTCAACCTGCGGCGCTGCCATCGTTGGTGCTGAGCGACTTGTTCCCCGCCTCAAATTAGCCATCCTGGGTCCCCGGTGGTTGCGGTGGGCGTGTTTGGTTGGTGCCTGTTGATGGTCTGGGTATCGGGGAGGGCGGGCTCCGTTATAATCGCCTAGGACATTAAATGGAAACGGGACGGGAGCCATACATGCGCCAGGGTTTCGACAACGCGAAATATATCGAGCTGCAGGCCGCTCATATTAAGGAGCGCATCTCGCAGTTTGGCGGCAAACTCTATTTGGAGTTTGGCGGCAAGCTGTTTGACGACTATCACGCGAGTCGCGTGCTGCCGGGTTTTGAGCCGGACAGCAAGTTTCGCATGCTCAAGAGCATTGCCGATGACGTTGAGGTCATCATCGCGATTAACGCGAACCACATCGAGAAGAATAAGGCCCGTGGCGACCTGGGCATTACCTATGACGAGGACGTTTTGCGCCTGGTCGACCTGTTCCGCGGCAATGGTTTTGCTGTCGCGGCCGTGGTCATCACCCAGTATGCAGGCCAGCCCGCCGCTGACGTCTTCCGTAATCGCCTAAACGCGCTCGGCATTCCCGCCAAGCTGCACTATCCCATCGAGGGCTATCCCCACGACGTCGATCTGATCGTGTCCGACGACGGCTATGGCAAGAACGAGTTTGTCGAGACCACTCGTCCGCTCGTTGTGGTCACCGCTCCCGGCCCTGGCTCGGGCAAGCTCGCCACCTGCCTGTCTCAGCTCTATCACGAGCACAAGCACGGCACCGCCGCCGGCTACGCCAAGTTCGAGACTTTCCCGGTCTGGAATCTGCCCCTCACGCATCCGGTCAACATCGCCTATGAGGCCGCCACGGCCGACCTTGACGATGCCAATATCATCGACTCCTTCCACTTGGAGGCCTACAACAAGACCACGGTCAACTACAACCGCGACGTCGAGGCCTTCCCGGTGGTCCGTGCCCTGATGGAAAAGATCCTGGGCAAGAGCCCCTACCAGAGCCCCACGGACATGGGCGTAAATATGGTCGGCTTTGCCATCACCGATGACGATGCCTGCCGCGACGCTTCCAAGATGGAAATCGTCCGCCGCTACTTTACCGCGGTCGAAAATGTGCGCCGTACCGGCGTGGGCGATGAGCAGGTTGATCGTCTCAAGATCATTATGAAGAAGGCCGGTATCGACAAGAACTACTCGCCGGCACGCTCGGCCGCTCTTACCAGGGAGCAGCTGACGGGTGGCCCCGTAGGCGCCATGGTCATGCCCGATGGCTCCGTGGTGACCGGCAAGACTTCCACGCGCCTGGGCGCCGCGAGCTCGCTCATCATGAATGCACTTAAGCATGTCTCGGGCGTTGACCTTGAGCTCGAGGTCATTAGCGATGAGGCGATCGAGCCTATCAGCAAGCTCAAGACGCATTTCCTGGGTAGCAAGAACCCGCGCCTGCACACCGACGAGACGCTTATGGCGCTGTCGATCACCTCGGCTACGAGCGAGACGGCCGCTCGTGTCCTTTCGGGCCTGGAGCAGCTGCGTGGCTGCGATGCCTTCTTTAGCGTGATCATCTCGCCGACGGACGAGACGGTGCTGCGCAAGCTGGGCATCAACGTGTGCTGCGAGCCCAAGTTCGAGCGCCGTGGTTTCTTCCACCGCTAAGCCTGGATAAATTGGTCTGAAAGGGGCGCATCGGTATACATTCGGTGTGCCCCATTTATCAACAAAGCTACCGTTTAACCTAAAATTAGCCCGTTTACCTGCCTATAAGCGATTTGGGCGGTATACAATAACCCTAATTGTTTCATCCTTTTGCGGGGATGCCGCATGATGGATGTTGCCGGCCATCATGGGGTGTGCCGGTCGCGCACGGTGCAAGTGATGCCCGTGCTCGGTTTGAGGAGGCTGCCATGGCTGGCAAGGGTCGTGCGAGTGTCAACGATATGAAGCGTGTCGAGGTTCAGGTGCTGATGGAGATTGCACAGCAGTCCGAAGACAACGGCGGATTTTATGGCTTTTCGCGAAAGACGCTTGCCGAGCGTGTGGGGGTGTCTCCGTATCGCGCCCGCGCGGCAATTGAGCGCTTGGAATCCGAAGACATCATTGAGGTTGTCTCGCGCTACAGCGACGACGGCGGCCAGCTCGCAAATGGTATTTGTCTTACGGAGCGTGGCGAATGGTATCTAGAGGGCATCCGTGCCGGTATGCTCGTGCGGGACTTGATCAAGGACGAAGTCGCCGATCGATAACCGCGTGCATACATAGTGGAAACGACGCCGCCTGGGCAACCGGGCGGCGTTTTGTTTCGAGATGGAGAAATGCGATTGCGCGTAAGAAAAATTGTGCGCGGCGCGCGTCGCGAGTATTACAATGAAGACCCGTAAGATGTGTATGGACAACTTCTACGGGAAGCGCAGGTAACTCAATATGACCAAGCATGTGTTCGTGACCGGCGGCGTGGTTTCGTCTCTGGGCAAGGGTATTACCGCGGCCTCGCTGGGCCGTCTGCTCAAGTCGCGCGGCTACAAGGTGACGATGCAAAAGGCCGACCCGTATCTGAACGTCGACCCCGGCACCATGAGCCCGTTCCAGCATGGCGAGGTCTTTGTGACCGAGGATGGCTACGAGTCCGATCTGGACCTGGGCCACTACGAGCGCTTTATTGACGAGAACCTGACCCGCGATTCCAACTTTACGACTGGTGCCATCTATAAGAGCCTGATCGCCCGTGAACGTCGCGGTGACTTTTTGGGCGGCACCGTGCAGGTGATTCCGCACGTCACGAACGCCATTAAGGATAAGTTCCGTCGTATTGAGGAGCAGACCGGCTCCGACGTGGTCATCACTGAGTTGGGCGGCACCATCGGTGACATCGAGTCGCAGCCGTTTGTCGAGGCCATTCGTCAGTATCGCAAGGAGGCCGGCCCCGAGAACGTCTGCTACATCCACGTGTCGCTCGTTCCCTATATCGCCGCCGCCCACGAGGTCAAGACCAAGCCGACGCAGCACTCCGTCAAGGAGCTCCGCAGCTTTGGTATCCAGCCCGATATTATCGTTCTGCGTTCCGACCACCATATCGACGATGCCATCCGCGACAAGATCGCAAGCTTCTGCGACGTCGACACCGACTGTGTCTTTACCAACGAGGATTGCGCGAGCATTTACGACGTGCCGCAGCTGCTCGCGGAGCAGGACTTTGACCTGCGCATTTGCGAGCGTCTGGGTCTGGACCCGCGTGAGCGCGACATGAGTCAGTGGAACGAGTTCCTGCGCAAGCAGAACCATGCCAACCAGCACGCCGACAAGGTGAAGATCGCCGTCGTGGGCAAGTATACGCAGCTGCCCGATGCCTACCTGTCGGTTATCGAGGCCCTGCACCACGCGGGTGTGTTCTACGATCGCCACGTTGACGTGCAGCTGGTCGATGGCGAGAGCCTCGACGAGCAGAATGTCTCCGAGGTCCTGGGTGATGCCTCGGGCATCTTGGTCCCTGGCGGCTTTGGCAAGCGCGCCCTGGAGGGCAAGATCCTCGCGGCCGAGTTCGCCCGCGAGCACAAGATTCCGTATCTGGGCATTTGCCTGGGTATGCAGGTTGCCGTGTGCGAGTTCGCCCGCAACGTTGTCGGCCTTGCCGGTGCCAGCTCCTCCGAGTTTGATCCGGACGGTCCGTTTAGCGTCATCGACTTGATGAGCTCGCAGGAGGACGTGACCGAGAAGGGCGGCACCATGCGTCTGGGTGCCTATCCGTGCAAGCTCGCCGCCGATACCCTCGCGCGCGAGGCCTATGGCGAGGAGCTCGTCTACGAGCGTCACCGTCACCGTTTTGAGTTCAACAACGCCTTCCGTGACCAGCTCGAGGGCGCTGGTCTGGTTATCTCGGGTCTTTCGCCCGACGAGCGTCTGGTCGAGATGGTCGAGCTGCCGCGCGACGTGCATCCGTGGTATGTGGCCACCCAGGCTCATCCCGAGTTCAAGAGCCGTCCGACCAACCCGCAGCCGCTGTTCCGCGAGTTCGTGCGCGCCTCGATCGGCCAGCACGAGGGTGTCGACCGTCTGCAGGTGACGCCCAAGAACCTCGCTACGGACTAAGGGTGCCGGAGAACCAAGAACATACCGAAGCTACTCCCTCGTCGCTCGCTGTGGTGGCGGGGGAGTATCTCGATTACCTTGCGGTCGAGCGGGGTTTGGCGCGCAATACGATTGCGGCCTACCGTCGTGACCTGACGACGTACTGCGCCTATCTGGAGCGGGCGGGCATTGTGTCTTTTGAAGAGGTGACCCGTCAGGTCGTGGAGGACTTTATTGCCGATCGCCGCGACGGAGGCTATTCCGACGCCTCGGTGGAGCG
>CAJMPF010000085.1 GCA_905215195.1 uncultured bacterium
GTAGCTGCCACCAGCCGCCGGCGCGATTTTGGCGGCAAGGAGCGGTGGGCGCTCAGACAGCGCCTCGTCCTCCCCTTCCGGAGGCATCTCAACCGCCACGTCATAGGTGCGATGCGTCGTCGTCCCCCGCGACCAGGCGGGCTCAAAAGAGATGATCTGGCCGCGCAACAGGTCCAGCACATATACGATGCTATGCTCGGACAGCGGCAACTGACGCTCGGCAACAAAACCACTGCGGGCAAAGTCGTACGACGCCGAACGCGAGCTTGTGATGTCATCGAGATAGGCAACTGTCGTCACGACAAGGTTGAGCAGCTTTGTCGACACGTCTTCGAAGGCTTCGGGCGTATGGACAAACGTGAGCTTCTTGCCGTACGAGAAGGTGCCGCCGCGCACGTAGGCATCGGCCATGCCGTCGATGTCCTTAACCACGTAGGAGACCGATCCACAGCGAATGCGAAGCTCGAGCGCCCAGCTAAAGCGGTCGGCAAACAGTGGATTGTAATACGGCACCAGCGAGGGCTCCAACACCGCCTTGGGGGCATCGGGATCCACACTGCTGGCGAGTTTGCGGCGCATGCTCGCCAGCTCATCCATGCGCGCGTCCGAAAGATCGGAGAGCGCCGCCATGAGGCTGGGACTCGTGGGGACGGGCGCCGGAAAGGGAAAGTTGGGATTGACCGCAGATGCGGTGGGCGCGGGACGGGCGGGCTGCTTGGACTGTGCGGGCGGTACCGTAAACGTGCGGACCGGCGTGCGCAAACCTTCGACGGGCTCGGCGCCGCTGGCATCCAAATACGCCAGAGCCGTGGCAATAGCGTGCTTGCACATGCCGGGGTAGCGATAGGCAGCGGGGCAATCGCAGTCGTAGTCGATCACCTCGTGCTCGTCCATGTCGAGCGCCACGTGCGTCTTGTACAGGTCGCCACGCGAACCGCGCACCGAGCCCTCAACCGTCACGTTTTTGGAGAAGCGCGAGCCGGAATCTTCGAACGACAGCACGGCACCGTTGAGCATGAGCGAGCGCCCCTTCATAAAGGTACTGCTGAGCGCCGCCTCCTTACGAAGCGCCTGCACAAACGTCCCCTGCGCCATCACTTCCTCCAATCTCACCCGGGGCAGCTTAGATAACCGTCACGCGGCCTTGATTACCCACGATGGCCTTTGCCTCTGCCAGCAGCGGAATCGAGCGTGCGTTGACCTTGGCCGGCACCTCGGCACGGAGCACGCGCCCGTCCACCTGCTCGATAAAGATCTCTACGCGGTCGCCGCCCGGGTTGGTGGTGAGCACCGTGGCCAGGCGCGCCATATTGCCCTGGCTAAAGCGGCTGTTGGGCACCATGACCTCAAAGACCTTGGGCTTGTTTTTCTCCTCGCTAAGCTCCAGCGGCACAATCTCCTGCGCGATGATCTGGTCGCCGCGGTCCGAGCGCTCGAGCTTGCCCTTAATGCGCACAAACGCGTCGGACAGCTGCGCGCCGGTCTCGGGATCGACCTCGCCGTACAGATACCCCTCGGCCTCCTTGTAGGTCTTGGGGAACACCACGACCGTGGCCTCGCCTTCCATGTCTTCGAGCTGCACGATACCCATGGGGTCGCCGTTTTTGGTCACGCGCTTGGACACGCTCGAGACCATGCCGGCCCACCACAGCGCCTTGCCCTCGGGAATCTCCTGGTTGATGGTGCCGCCCGTGGGGTTTTGCACCTCGTATCCGGTGTCGATCTGCGAGAACGAGAAGTCGCGCGCCTTGGCTAGTGCATACTCAAACGGACGCAGTGGGTGGTCCGAGACGTAGATGCCCAGAACCTCCTTCTCCTGGCTCAGCTTAAGGTGGCGGTCCCATTCCTGGCCATCCGGATCGGGCACGCTCACCTCAAAGCCCGAGCCCTCAACATCGCCAAACATGTCGAAGAACGACGTCTGGCCGCTTGCGCGGTCCTTCTGGCGCTTCACGGCGGCATCGATGATGTTCTCGGGGTTGTTCTTGTCCACAAAGTGCATCATCTGGCGACGCGGATACCCCGTGGAGTCGAAGGCGCCTGCCTTAATCAGCGATTCGATCACGCGACGGTTGGCCTGGCTCGAGTCCACGCGCTCGACAAAGTCGTGCAGCGTCTTAAACGGACCGCCCGCCTCGCGCTCGGCGATAATCGCCTGCGCCACGCCGGTGCCCACGCCGCGGATGCCGGCCAGACCAAAGCGCACGCCCTCCTTGGTAGCCGTGAACTCGGTACCGGACTCGTTGACATCTGGCGAAAGCACGGGGATGCCGTCGTGACGGCATGCCGAGACGTAGTGCACGATCTTGTCGGTCTTTCCCGTATAGGACGTCAGAACGGCCGCCATGTACTCATGCGGATAGTGCGCCTTGAGCCACGCCGTCTGCATAACCAGAATGGCGTAGCCGGCGGAGTGCGACTTGTTAAAGGCGTAGGACGCGAACTCGAGGACATCGTCCCAAATCTTCTGGGCGACCTCGCGCGTGTAGTTGTTCTTGATAGCGCCGTTCATCCAGTGGTCGTAGGTGGTCTCGTCCGAGCCATCCTCCCAGTGGAGCACCGTCGACGTGAGCAGCTTAATCTTTTTCTTAGCCACGGGCTTACGGATACGCGAGTCCGATTCGCCCTTGGAGAAGCCGCACATCTCGACGGAGATGAGCATAACCTGCTCCTGGTAGACCATGGTACCGTAGGTTTCGCCCAGGATGTCGTCCAGGCGATCGTCGTAGGAGACGGCCGGCTCCCTGCCGTTCATACGGTTGATGTAGGACGAGACCATGCCGGCGCCCAGCGGGCCCGGGCGGTACAGAGCGATCAATGCCACGACGTGCTTGTACTCGGTGGGCTTCATGTTCTTGATCGTAGCCGTCATGCCGGCGGACTCGACCTGGAAGACGCCGGCGGTGTGACCGGAGCCCATGAGCTTAAAGATCTCGGGGTCGTCAAAGGGAATCTCTTCCTCTTTGATGTCGATGCCGAAGTTCTTTTTGATGTTAGCCTTGGCCTTGGAGATAACCGTCAGCGTGCGCAGGCCCAGGAAGTCCATCTTGAGCAGGCCCATGTCGGCAACGGTATGACCCTCGTACTGGGTAATCTCGACGCCGCCCTTGGTATCGAGCTTGGTGGGTACGTGCTCGTTGACGGGATCGCGGCAGATCAGAACGGCGCACGCGTGCACGCCCTCGCCACGGGTGAGGCCCTCGATCGAGAGCGCCGTGTCAATGATGCGGCGGGCGTCGTCATCCTTTTTATAGGCCTCGGCAAAGTCGGGGTTAAACAGATCCTCTTTGCCGGGTTGTTTTTCGAGTACCTGCTTGAGCTTGACCTTGGGGTCGCTCGAGACCATCTTGGACAGGCGCTGGCCCATGTAGACCGGATAGTCCAGCACGCGCGCGGCGTCGTTGATGGCCTGCTTGGCCTTAATGGTCGAGTAGGTGATGACGTGGGTGACCTTCTCGGGGCCGTAGAGCTGGCGAACGTGCTCCACGACCTCGAGGCGCCGCTCATCGTCGAAGTCCATATCGATATCGGGCATCTCGGTACGCTGCGGGGACAGGAACCTCTCGAACATCAGGCCGTTCTCGAGCGGGTCGAACGCGGTGATGTTCATGGCGTAGGCGACGATAGCGCCGGCGGCCGAGCCACGGCCGGGGCCGACGCCGATGCCGTTGTCCTTAGCCCATTGCACGTACTCGGCAACGATCAAAAAGTAGGCGGCAAAGCCCTTGTCGCAGATGACCTTGTATTCGTACTCAAAGCGCTCTTTGATGTTGACGCCACCGATCTCGCGCGTGGCCCAGTCGTCGCCATAGTGCTGGCGCAGGCCCTTCTCGCACTCGCGGCGGAACTGGCTCTCGTGCGTCTCGCCGGGATCGAGCAACGGAAAGCGCGGCAGGATGATAGAGTCCCAGTCCAGCTCAACGTAGCACTTGTCGGCGATCTCGAGCGTGTTGTCGCAGGCCTCGGGGCAATACGGGAACATCGCCCGCATCTCCTCCTCGGTCTTCATGTAAAACTCCGAGCCGGTCATGCGCATGCGGTTGGGGTCATCGACCTTGGCGTTCATGCCAATACACATGATGACGTCCTGCACGGGCGCATCCTCGCGGCGCAGGTAGTGGAAGTCGTTGGTGGCGATGACCTTGACGCCCACCTGCTTGGCGATGTCGATGAGCGTGCGGTCCATCTGCTCGTCAGTCAGGCCGTTGTCGGTGGTGATGCCGTGTTCCTGGATCTCGATATAAAAGTCGCCGGGGTCGAAGGTGTCACGGAAGGTCTCGGCCCACTTGATGGCGCCTTCCATGTCGCCGCGGTCGATGTATTTGGGGATGATGCCCGCGATACAGGCGCTCGTGCAGATCATGCCCTTGGCATGGCGGCGCAGGTTGTCGAGCGTCACGCGCGGCTTGTAGTAAAAGCCCTGCACGGCGGCCTCGGAGACCGTCTGCATTAGGTTGACGTAGCCCTCCTGATCCTTGGCCAGAAGGATCATGTGGTAGAGCTCGGGCTTGTGGTCGCGGGCAAGGGTCTCGTCCGGCGTAAAGTAGACCTCGCAGCCAAAGATGGGCTTGATGACCAGGGGCGGTTTGAGCTCGTCGATGTTGCCCTTCTCGTCCCACATGGCCATGTCTTTGACGTACTGGGCATGCTCGCGCGGGTTTGCCTCGGGGTCGGGCTCCACCAGCTCGTCGCGGCGGTCCTTTTCCAAGAAGGCCTTGTCGTGGCTCCAGGTTTTGTACTCGGGCGTGTTGTGATTGACGGCATCGCAGGCCAGCGCCAGGTCGGGCACGCCATACATGTAGCCGTGGTCGGTAATGGCCACGGCGGGCATGCCAAGTTCAACGGCACGATTGACCATATCCTGGATACGGGTTGCGCCGTCGAGCATGGAGAAAACAGTGTGATTGTGCAGATGGACGAATGCCATGTGATGAGCTCCGATGCGGGTTCGTGTTCTGACTGAACGATTTTACCGCACGGCACGGACAGCACCCGAACCTAGCCAAACCAACACGGCTCCTCTTGCAGTTGCGGTGAAATGCGGACTGTTTGGCGGCTTTTTTGGCCAAAACAGCCCATATTCCACCGCAAGTTATCTGAGGGCTAGAGATTGTAGGTGACTACTTGAGGTTCGGCGGGTTCGACGAAGATGGCTGAATTCGCCTGCTCCACGCGAACGAACTTGACCGTCACCGCCTCAACGCCCGCCTTGTGCAGAACATCAGCGTAGACGCGCGCCTGCAGGGCATGCTTCTCCTGCAGCTGTTCCGGCGTCTCGTCCGGTGTGCCACCCGTCTTGTAATCAATGACCAGGGCGCGCGACGGATCGGCCGGGTCGGTGGCCAGTGCATCGATGGCGCCCTCGGCATAGGCACCGTAGCGAGCGATGTCCTCGTCCTCGCAGCCCAGTGAAAAGAACGGCACCTCGGCGCGAATGCACGGCCACGCGAGCAGGTCGGCACGAACAGCCGACTTGAGCCAGCGCTCCAGAGCGACATCGAAGCGCTCGCGCTGTTCTGGCGTCAGGTGCCACAGGCGAGCCAGGGCGTCGGCACGCTCAGCGGGCAGCGCATCGGTACCCATCTCGATGAGCCACTGGCAGGCGGCGTGGAAGGCCGAGCCCAGCGCCATGGGATTGCCGGCGGGCTCGACAGCGGCCACGTCTGCATCCGTCATCTCGGAACCATCCGACTCCGCATCATCGCCGGCCTCGTCCATGGGAACACGAGCCTCGGCGGCACGGTCTTCCGTCTCGGCATGGAGTGCCGCGGCGATTGACGAGTAGCTATACGAGTCACGCATCGGATACGGACAGATGCCCATGCGCACGCCCACTGCCTGGGGATACACAAGCTCAAACGAATCGGGCTTGGGGTCGGCAGGACCGGGGACGGTTGAGCGCGCAGCATTATCGGCGGCATCGGCATCGCCAGGACCGGGAACGGCGGCGCGGGCATCTGCACCGGCACCCTCCGGCTCCGCATCGCCACGAACAAGCCTGCCCTCGGCATCCAGCGAAGCGTTGGCCTCAAACGCCTGCTCGCCAAAGGTAAAGTCCGAAAGCGAAATGAGCTCGTAGTCGCCCGGCTGGGAGTTGTCGAACACCAGACGGTCGGCATCGAGCTGCGGCATGTCCAGAGCGTCGGTCGGCAAAATACGGCGCAGCACATCGTAGGTCAGATCGGTCTCGACGTCGAAGGTCGGCGCCGTCACCTTGCCACGGCTCACGCCGGCATCCATCGCCAAGATCACCAGCTCGCGCGCACGCGTCATGGCAACATAGAGCAAGCGGGCCCGCTCCTCGAGCGAAAGCCGCAGGTCGTCGTTGCGCAGGCGAGCAAATGTCTCGGCGGGAGAACCCGTCGCACAGACGTCCTCCATGAGCTCCGGCGGCAGCCACAGCGACGTGCCCTTGCCCTTAAACGCGTGCTCAAACTGCTTTTTGACGTCGTCGCCCTTCACAAAGGTACCGTCGGCAAGCTTAACGCCGTCGAAGCGTGCCGGCAGTGCCACGACCTGCGCTCCGCCCTCGACGCGACCCATCTGTGCCGCACCCGAGGACTTACGCACGCCAAAGCACTCGGCGACCGCCACGACCGGATATTCCAGACCCTTGGAGGCATGCACCGTCATGATGCGCACCGCGCCGTCGCCTTCCTCGTTGAGGGCACCCGGGGCTTCCTTGCCCGCCAAGAAGCGGTCGAAGGCGAGCACGATGGAGCGCGGAGAATTGCCGAGCTCGGCCTCTGCCTCGGTCACGGCGTCGAGCGCCTTGAGCACGTTGGCGGCAATGGCCTTGCCCTCGGGACCACGCTGTCCCAGACGCACAAACCAGCCGGAGGCGTTGACCACGTCGCGCGCGATGGCGGCGAACGAATCGCGGCCCACGCGACGAAGCGCATACCGCAGCACCTCGCGGGCGCGCGTCACAAGCGGCAAGTCTTGCAAACCCGGCACGTCGAAATCGCTCATGATGCCCATGTCGATATTCCGGCGCGAGGTCTCCCCTGTCTCGCTATCGAGCTTGGTCGCCAGCGCCAGGAACTCCTGGGCACCGAGCGCAAACATCGGCGAGGCGAGCAGTGGCATAAGGCCCTGCGCCGTATCGGCCGGATTGGCGAGCGCGCAGACCAGGGCACGCACCGTCTGCACCTCGGCTGCCTGGGCAAAGACCGAGCCGCCTGCGATCACGCAGTCGAGCCCCTGATCGCGGAAGGCCTGGGCGTAGACGTCGGCGTTGGTCATGCGGCCCAGCAGCAGTACCATGCCGCCCTGGGGCTGGCCGGCATCGGCAAGCGCGCGGAATCGCTCGGCGATCGCGCGGGCCTTGGCCTGCGTGCGCTCCTGCGTACTGCCGCCGGCAACAAAGAGGACCTGGCGGCGCGAGGCGTCCGCC
>CAJMPF010000086.1 GCA_905215195.1 uncultured bacterium
TGAGCGGTGCCCGTTGTAGCCACGTCAGTATCAACTGAAGCGGAAGTATTCTGAGCCCTAGCCGCCACCGGCGCCGGACCAACCTGAATATCTCCACGCGCCCAATCACCATCGAGCGCACGCGCCACCCAGTGATAGATGGGAATCGTGAAGAAGATCAGCGCGGCAAAGGGGCCGGCACCAAACAGGAACATCAGCAAAAAGAACAGCAGCCAACACACGGCCCAATACGGGAACGACTGGAACGGGCCCTTCACCGGAGTCGGACCAGCCGCACCGGTACCCGTCACCTGAGCCGTCGCCGCATTGGCTGCCGCGTCACTTGCCTGCGTTGCCGCCTCGGTGGCGCGCGCCGCCGCCTCATGGGTGCGGGCGCGCTCTGCCGCCTCGGCCTCGCGCTGACGAGCGCGGTCCTCGTTCTCAAACTCGATATCGTCCTCGATCTCGTCGCTCGGATTGAGCAGCTCGTCCAGACTCACACCATAGAGCTTGGCGAGCGAGATCAGGTTCTCGGTATCGGGCGAGCTCTCCGCACGCTCCCATTTACTAACCGCCTGGCGCGACAGCCCCAGCTTTCGCGCCAGCCCTTCTTGGCTAAAGCCCTTGCTACGGCGAAGGTCGGAGCCGCTGCGCAGTTTCTACATTCATGGTTCCTCCTATGTGATGCCAGCCGTGCCGCCGGACCGTTTTTGTTCTTAAGGCGCCTTGCACAGTTAAAAATCTATCCGCCACCGCCAAAAGCATGCCACCTATTCTAGTGAGATTTTTGACAACTGGCGGTTGCGGGCACATATGAGCTGCGGAAATGTGTCCAAACAAAGCAATGAGCCGCAGCTCGGTTGTCCCCGTTGCGGCGTTAACGGTAGTATGGTCATACTGTTTATTCCGCACCGCCAACGGAGGGAGTTCCGCGCCGTGAACCGCGATTTCGCCTCATCGCTCATCCAGCTCAACAACACGTTCTATCGCGAGCACTCCGCCTCCTTTTCCGATACGCGCCAGGCCCCGTGGCCCGGCTGGGTGCGCACCATGGACATCGCGCTCGAACAGCTCGACGTCGCCACGATCGAGCATCCCGTCCGCGTCTTCGATCTTGCCTGCGGCAATATGCGATTCGAGAACTTTGCCGCCGGCGGCGCACTTGCCGCCAAGGGCGTCGACGGCGCAAACCCCTCGGCAGATGCCAGCTGTCCGTTTGAGTTCTATGGTGTCGACTCGTGCCAAGACCTGGCCATCGATGCGCATGGCCACGCGCTGCGCATTCCCAACCTGCACTTCCAGGAACTCGACGTGCTCGACGCCCTCATGAAGCTCAACCCCGCCGAAACACCCGACGTGCTTTTCGACGCCCCGCTCGCCGACATCTCGGTCTGCTTTGGCTTTATGCACCACGTGCCGTCGTGCGAGTACCGCGTACGCGTGCTCGACGCCTTGGTGCGTCAGACGCGCCCGGGCGGCATCATCGCCATCAGCTTTTGGGAGTTTATGAACGACGAGCGCATGGCGCGCAAGGCCGTTCGTGCCGAGGCCCGCGCCGAGCTCCCCCCGCCGTTTGAGGGTTACGATTCGGCGCAGTTTGAAGCCGGCGACCACCTCATTGGCTGGCAAAACGACCGCCACGCCTACCGCTATTGCCATCACTTTGACGATCAGCAGATCACCGACCTGGTGCGCGGCGTCCGTACGTTCTACAAGAGCGGCGAGGTCCCCGTGCGCGAGCTTGAGCGCTTCCATGCCGACGGTCGCAGCGGAGAGCTCAACCGCTATGTGATTCTCAAGCGTCTGTAGGCACTGACGACTCGCCGTCGAGCCGCGCCGCAATTTTCGGGCAAACCATGCCCACCCCTTTTTTCAACCCATTGACGGAACGTGCAGCTATGCGTTCCACACTTATGACCAAGGAGCCTCATGGGAGCCGTCCACGTTCGCACGCCTAAGAACTTTGTGCTCGAGGAGCGCCTGGAGCGCTACGCCGATGCGATTGAGACGAACCCCGAGGCTTATGCCGGAGATTGGCGCGAGGCTTGCGCGCCAGCTGGCAGCAAGCCCTTCGAACACCTTCACCTGGATCTTGGCTGTGGCAAGGGAACGTACCTTGTAGAGCGCGCGGCCCACGAGCCAAACACTCTCTTTATCGGTATGGACCAGGAGCCCATCTGCATCGCCTATGCCGCGCAGAAAATCTGCGAGCAGGAGCTGTCCAACGCACTCGTCCTGCCCCGAGGTGCCGCATCGCTGCCGCAGCTGTTTGCCGTAGGCGAGCTCGATGCCATCACCATCAACTTTCCCACGCCGCAGCCCAAGGCCAAGTACGCCAAAAAACGACTCGTCCATGTCGACCATCTGATGCTCTACCGCCCGCTCTTTGCAGCCGGCGCCACCGTCACGCTGCGAACCGACAGCAAGCCATTGCGCGACTACGCCCTGGGGCAGTTTGCCGCGGCCGGCTACGATACGCTTTGGGTAAGTGACGACGTACGCCGCGACTATCCCGAGCACCCCGAGACCGAGTACGAGTGCCGCACGCGCGAGATGGGTGCCGCTGTCTGTGGCATTTGCGCCACACCCGGCGCGCAACCCAGCGATGAACAGCTCGCGACGGGCCGCGCGCAGGAGCAAAGCCTTACCTGCTACCTGCCCGATAACCTCGATGAGCTCGCCTATGTGCCTCTGGGCATGGAGGAGGCCGTCGAGAACTTTAGAAACCGTGCCCGCAAGGACAAGAAGCGTCTGCCACAAGAGTCCTAGGGGCCTCTGATGGTCGCGGCGTCAGCAAACAAGCGCAAATAGGCGCCAGCGAACGACCCTCAAACCTAAGTGAGTAGACTTTTTTGCAATAGCCAAGCACAACCCGCATAACGAAAACTAAAACCGCAGGTAGAGACCTTGCGCAAAAGCCATGTGCTCGCGATATCGCAAAAAGTCTACTCACTTAGCTGACAACTGCACCAAACAGCTGGACAGAACGCCCATTTCCTGCATTTTCTCGCGCGCTGGCACCCCGCGCCGCCGCTACGCCATAATAGTTGGCGGACAATCGCGAGAGAAAGCAAACACATGGCACAGACCACGACAGATACCGCCGCCAGCACCGTCTCCGGCGCCGGCGCCGCCAGCTCGTTCTCGGGCGGCACGGGAACCGAAGCCGAATTCGGCTCACTCGGTGCGCTCTCCCCCACCTGGTGGGAGCCCGAGGACGGCAGCGAGCCCGAGCCATGGCTCACGCCCGATCAGGCCTTCGAACGCTTCTTTGAATGGACGAGCGATCGCGGCATTGAGCTGTGGGATCACCAAGAAGAGGCCCTCATGGACCTGGCTGCCGGCGATCACGTCATTTTGGGAACACCGACCGGATCGGGCAAGTCGCTTGTCGCGCTGGGCATGCTCTTTATGGGCATGGCGCAGGGCAAGCGCTGCTACTACACGGCTCCCATCAAGGCTCTGGTCAGCGAGAAGTTTTTCGACCTTGTGCAGGTGCTCGGCCGCGATAACGTAGGCATGATCACCGGCGACACGCATATCAACACCAAGGCACCCGTCATCTGCTGCACGGCAGAGATCCTTGCCAACGACGCACTGCGCGAGGGCGAAGATGCCGACGTGGGCTGCGTGGCCATGGACGAGTTCCACTACTTTGCCGACCCCGACCGCGGTTGGGCCTGGCAGGTGCCGCTGCTCACCCTGCCCCACACGCAATTCATGCTCATGAGCGCCACGCTCGGCGATGTCACTGCCATCGCCGCCTCACTCGAGGAACACACCGGTGCTACCTGCGACTTGGTCGTCGATGCCCCGCGCCCCGTGCCGCTGAGCTACGACTACGTGACGACCTCGCTCGAGGGCACGGTCGAGCTCGCCATGCGCCGTGGAGAGGCCCCGCTCTATATCGTGCACTTTAGCCAGGACGCCGCCCTTGCGACGGCGCAATCCCTCGCCAACTTTGGCATTGCCAGCAAGGAGCAGCGCGAGGCTATTAAGGAAGCTGCCAAAGGCACGAGCTTCTCCACGGCTTTTGGCAAGATTCTCAAGCGCCTGCTTGGATGCGGCGTCGGCGTGCACCATGCTGGCATGTTGCCGCGCTATCGTCTGCTGGTCGAGCGTTTGGCGCAGCAGGGCCTGCTGCCCGTCATCTGCGGCACCGATACGCTCGGCGTCGGCATCAACGTACCCATCCACACCGTGGTGCTCACCGCGCTCACCAAGTTCGATGGCTACAAGATGCGTCGTCTGCGCGCCCGCGAGTTCCACCAGATTGCCGGTCGCGCCGGCCGCTCGGGCTTTGATACCGAGGGCATGGTGATTGCCGAGGCACCCGAGCACGAGATCGAGAACGCCAAGCTCATGGCCAAGGCGGGCGACGACCCCAAGAAGCTCCGCAAGATTAAAAAGAAGAAGGCCCCCGAGGGCTTTGTCACCTGGAACAAGCAGACCTTTGAGCGCCTGATCGAGACGCAGCCCGAAACGCTCAAGCCGCGCCTGCGCATCACACACTCCATGGTGATTAGCGTGGTCGAGCAGGGCGGCGACGCCCGCGCCCGCGTGCACGACCTCATCGAAACAAGCCTGCAGACCCCTGAGGAAAAGGCAAAGCTCGAGGTTCGTGCCGACGAGATCTTCGCCACGCTCATCGACTCCGGCGTCGTCGTGCGCACCGAGGTGCCGCCCGCACCCGACGCTCCAGCTGACGCCGCGCCGGACAACGACTATGCGCTAACGGTCGACCTGCCCGAGGATTTTGCGCTCGACCAGCCGCTCTCGCCGTTTTTGCTTGCCGCGCTGGAGCTGCTCGACCCCGAGAGTGAGACCTATACCATGGATCTGATCTCAATGGTCGAGGCTACGCTCGAGGATCCCAAGCAGGTGCTGCGCGTGCAGGAGCGCGCCGCGCGCGACCGCGCTATGGCCGAGATGAAAGCCGACGGCGTCGAATATGAGGAACGCTTGGAGCGCATCCAGGATGTCACCTACGAAAAGCCGCTCGAGGATTTGCTCGATGCCGCCTTCGACAAGTACTGCCAGGAAGTACCTTGGGCCAACGACTACCAGCTCTCGCCCAAGAGCGTCCTGCGCGACATGTTGGAGAGCGCGAGCGACTTTAAGGGCTATATCCAAAAGCTCGGCATCGCCCGCTCCGAGGGCATTCTGCTGCGCTACCTAGCCGAGGCCTACCGCTCCCTCGATCGCACCGTGCCCATTGAGAAGCGCGATGAGCGCTTGCGCGACATCATTTCGTGGCTCGGCTTTGTGGTACGCTCGGTCGACTCGAGCCTGGTGGACGAGTGGGAGAACGCCGGCAACCCGGCGGCCCTCGACGCCGCGCCGCCGCAGGGCATCGACGAGGTCGTTGCGGACCGTCGCGGCTGCACGCTGCTGGTGCGCAACGCACTCTTCCGCCGCGTGACCCTTGCCGCCCGCGAGCACGTTCGCGACCTGGGCGAACTCGACGAGGACTGGGGCATGAGCGAGGTCCGCTGGCAAAAGGCGCTCGACGCCTACCATGAGCAGCACGAGGAAATCCTCACCGACGGAGATGCCCGCAGCGCCGCGATGTTTACCATCGACGGGAGCGACGAGAAGACCGATCACGTGTGGCACGTGCACCAGATTTTTGCCGACGAGGATGGCGACCACGACTTTGGCATCATGGGCGATGTCGACCTGGATGCCACGCAAGACGGCGGCGAGGTCATCTTCAAAAACTACCGCGTCGGCTTTATCGAGGACCTGCTCGAGGGCTAGCCGAACATACTGGAACGAAACAAGCGGGGCCGTTGGCAATATCGCCAGCGGCCCCGCTTTTGCGCTATACGCTATGCCTTACTCGGCATCCTCGACCTCATACGAATCCGCCTCGGCGGGCTCATCGTTTGCCCCTGTCGCAGCCCCGCGCGCCTCGTCAAACGCCGCCTTCATGGTCTTGTTGCCCCACGTGAGCTTGCGAATGGTAAGATCGTCGGCTTTCTTGTTGGCTAGGCGCAGGTTGTTCTCGGAGGACAGCAATGCCTCCTTGGTTTTCTGCAGATGGCTAATCGTCTTGTCAATCTCCTCGATCGCCGTCTGGAACTTACGGCTCGCAAGCTCATAGTTGCGGCCGAAGTCGTTCTTGAACTTCTCCATCTTGGCTTCGAAGTTCGTGACGTCGATATTCTGCTGCTTGTACTCCGCCAGCTCCTGCTTATAGCGCAGCGAACCCATGGCGGCGTTGCGCAGCAGCGTGATCATGGGAATGAAGAATTGTGGGCGGATCACGTACATCTTCTCGTAGCGGTAGCTCACATCCACGATACCTGCGTTATAGAGCTCGCTCTCGGGCTCCAGCAGCGTGCAGAGCACCGCGTACTCACAGCCTTTCTGGCGACGATCGTGATCGAGTTTCTTAAAGAAGTCCTCGTTTTTATGCTTGGTCGCGGTTTCATCGTTCTCGTTTTTCATCTCGAACATAATCGAAATGACCTCGTTGCCGCTCGCGTCGCACTCGCGGAAGATGAAGTCGCCCTTGGTACCCTCGGACGCATCGTTATCTTTCTCGAAGTATGCATTGGGAAACGCCGTCATGCGCAGGCGATTGAACTCGGTCTCGCAATGCTGTTCGAGCGACTCGCCCACCATCTTGGTGGACAGGCGGACCTTCATGTCCTTAAGGCGCTCAATCTCTTCATCCTTGTAGCGAATCAGGTCATCGCTCGCGCGCTTGGCCTGCGCAAGCTCGAGCTCGTGTGCCGCCTTGGCCTGCTCCTCGCGAGAATCGCGCACTGCCAGCTCGCTCGTCAGCTTGGCACGTGCTTCATCGCGCTCTCGCTCCGCCGCGGCGACTGCCTCCGACAGGTTCATTTTTGCCATCAGCTCCTGCTCGCGCAGCTGGGCACGCAGGCCCTCGGCCTCTTGCTCGGACTGTGCCTTAGCGGCGGAAAACTTCTCTTGCACCTTCGCGCGATAGTCAGTAAGCGCGCGCTCGGCCTCGCTGCGAGCGGCATCGAGCTCACGCCGCGACTCTGCCGCGGCAGCGGCAAGCGCCATCTCCTGGGCCTTGTCCGCCGCGGCAAGCCTGGCCTGCAGCTCGGCAATCTGAGCATCACGTGCAGCCAAATCGTTTTGAGCAGCATTGCGCGCCGCCGACTCGGCAAGCTTGGCTTCGTCATCTTTGCGCTCCAGCTGCGCACGCAGGCTGTCAATCTCACGCTGGAGCCCTGCGTTTTCCTTCTGCGCATCCGCACGGGCCTCAACCGCCGCGCGCTGACTTGCACTCTCGCG
>CAJMPF010000087.1 GCA_905215195.1 uncultured bacterium
TATCCGCGAGCTCATGAAGGCCGTCGACGAGTACATCCCGACGCCTGCTCGTAACAACGACCTCCCCTTCCTGATGGCCGTTGAGGACGTTATGACCATCTCCGGCCGTGGCACCGTTGCTACCGGCCGTGTCGAGCGCGGTGAGCTCAAGCTCAACGAGCCCGTCGAGATCGTCGGCATCAAGGATACCCAGAACACCGTCGTTACCGGTATCGAGATGTTCCGTAAGTCCATGGACTTCTGCGAGGCTGGCGACAACGTCGGTCTGCTGCTCCGCGGCATCAAGCGCGAGGACATCGAGCGCGGCCAGGTTCTCTGCAAGCCCGGTTCGGTTACCCCGCACACCAAGTTCACCGGTGAGATCTACGTTCTGACCAAGGAGGAGGGCGGCCGTCACACCCCGTTCTTCGATGGTTATCGTCCTCAGTTCTACTTCCGTACCACCGACGTTACCGGTACGGTCAAGCTCCCCGAGGGCACCGAGATGGCTATGCCTGGTGACCACATCACCATCGAGGGCGACCTCATCCACCCGATCGCCATGGAGGAGGGCCTGCGCTTCGCTATCCGCGAGGGTGGCCACACCGTCGGTTCGGGCATCGTCTCCACGATCATTGAGTAAATTAGCTCTTTGATATAGCTGACTTAGAGAACCCGGCACTTATATGGGTGCCGGGTTCTTTTCTGCAATGGATATTGAGCCGTTGCTGGTGTCGAGAGGATCGACAATGGTCCTGGATGCACCGTCGATTAGATCTCGATGGCTTCATTGATGTGTTCCAAATATGAATGGATCCACCGAGAACCAATTGACTCGAGGTTTTCATTGACAGCACTTACGTGGAGCTGATAAAGTAACAACTCGTGCCCGTACGGGGCGGAAATGAAAGGTTCAGGATACATGCGTACTCTAGTTACTCTTGCGTGCACTGAGTGCAAGCGCCGCAACTATACGACCACTAAGAACAAGTCGACCATGCCTGATCGTATGGAGATCAAGAAGTATTGCCCCTGGTGCCGTCACCACACGCTGCACAAAGAGACTCGCTAGTCTCTAGTCACATACGCCAGTAGTTCAATTGGTAGAGCATCGGTCTCCAAAACCGAGTGTTGAGGGTTCGAGTCCTTCCTGGCGTGCCAGTCATTATTCCGTAAGCTCCCAATTGGGGGCTTACGGTTTACTCATGTATAAGCGCATTGCGCGGAGGTAACGCAAATGGCCAACAAGAAGAACAAGAAGAAGGCTCAGCAGCCGGCACCTGCCAACAACGCTGCCGCCAACTCCAAGGTTGAGGCCAAGAAGGCCGTTGCCAAGAAGAACGAGAAGGCTGCGAAGTCCAAGAAGAACGAGAAGCCTGGTTTCTTCGCCCGCACCAAGAAGTATTTCGCTTCGGTCAAGTCCGAGATGAAGCGTGTCACGTGGCCCGATAAGAAGGAGCTCGTGAACTACTCGGTCGTCGTTTGCGCTTCTCTGATCGTCGTCGGCGTCGTCATCGCTCTGCTCGATGCTGGCTTTGGCGAGGCTCTTGCTCTGTTCTCTGGATTGAGGGGCTAAACCATGTCTAAGCGTTGGTACGTCGTTCACACTTACTCTGGATACGAGAACCGTGTTAAGTCCGATCTCGAGCATCGAATCGAGACTATGGGCATGCAGGACCGTATCTTTGATATCGAGATTCCTATGGAGCGTGTCACCGAGATTAAAGAGGGTGGCAAGCGTGAGACCAAGGATTCCAAGATTTTCCCGGGTTATGTCCTTGTCCGCATGGAGATGGATGATGATGCTTGGACGTGTGTTCGTAACACGCCTGGCGTCACCGGTTTCCTAGGCGGCAACGGCAAGCCCGCTCCGCTTTCCCGCGACGAGTACAACAAGATGACTCGTCGTCCCGGTAAGGGCGATTCGCCCAAGCGCACCTCGGTTGATATTGAGGTCGGTACGTCCGTCCGCGTCACCGATGGCCCGCTTACCGACTTTGATGGCAAGGTCTCCGAGGTTAACACCGAGGCTGGCAAGCTCAAGGTCACGCTGATGATCTTTGGCCGCGAGACGCCGGTCGAGCTCGACTTTAACCAGGTCGCTGTCATCGCTTAAGTTTTCGTCCGTTCGCGCGAGCGTGCTTCTTCTGTGACTGCTCATCTCAGGAGTGCTTCTAACACGTGCGTGCTTACGATATAGCAAGTACTTCACACTCGTGATTCGAAAGGAATGACCATGGCTGAGAAGAAGGTTGCCAACGTCATTAAGCTCCAGATTCCTGCTGGTGCAGCAAACCCTGCTCCTCCCGTCGGCCCCGCCCTGGGCGCTGCTGGCGTGAACATCATGCAGTTCTGCCAGGCCTTTAACGCCGAGACGCAGGACAAGAAGGGTGACATCATCCCCGTTGAGATCTCTGTCTACGAGGACAAGTCCTTCTCCTTCATCACCAAGACCCCGCCGGCGGCTCACCTTATCAAGAAGGAGCTGAACCTCAAGTCTGGTTCCGCTAAGCCCCAGGCTGACAAGGTTGGTCAGCTCTCCCAGGAGCAGCTCACCAAGATCGCCGAGATCAAGATGCCGGACCTCAATGCCAACGACATTGACGCCGCCAAGAAGATCATCGCCGGTACCGCCCGTTCCATGGGCGTCACCATCGCTGAGTAGCGATTTCTTTTGGTAACGACGGGTGCTCCAACCGGGGCGCCCGTTAAATGTGTGCAATAGGGCACACGATACGATGTGGGAGGGCTCACGCCCGTTTAACCACAGGAGGTAATGCACATGGCTAAGCATGGTAAGAGCTATAACGCCGCTGCCGAGAAGATCGACCGCGCCACGCTCTACACCCCCCTTCAGGCTGCCAAGCTCATCAAGGAGCTCGACACCGCCAAGTTCGACGAGACCGTCGAGGCTCACTTCCGTCTGGGCATCGATACTCGTAAGGCTGACCAGAACATCCGTGGTTCCATCTCCCTGCCCCACGGCACCGGCAAGACCGTTCGTGTTGCCGTCTTCGCCGAGGGCGAGAAGGCCCGTGAGGCTGAGGCTGCCGGCGCCGACATCATCGGTTCCGACGAGCTCGTCGCCCAGATTCAGAAGGGCGAGATCAACTTCGACGCCGCTATCGCTACGCCGAACATGATGGCCAAGGTTGGCCGCATCGGTAAGATCCTTGGTCCCCGTGGCCTCATGCCGAACCCCAAGCTCGGCACCGTGACCATGGACGTCGCCAAGATGGTCTCCGAGCTCAAGGCTGGCCGCGTTGAGTACCGCGCCGACCGCTACGGCATCTGCCACGTGCCCCTGGGCAAGAAGTCCTTCTCTGAGCAGCAGCTCGTCGAGAACTACGCTGCCCTGTACACCGAGATTCTGCGCGTCAAGCCCTCTTCTGCTAAGGGCAAGTACGTCAAGTCCATCTCCGTGTCTTCCACCATGGGCCCTGGCGTCAAGGTCGATCCCGCTGTCCAGCGTGACTTCCTGGCTGAGTAACTGCTAGTTACTGCCTGAGTACAGCAAGCATTGCTAAAGAAACCCGGTTCTGCCTTGTGCAGGACCGGGTTTCTTGCTATCGCGTCAAAAGCACCATAAAGGGGACAGTGTCCCCTTTATGGTGGTTACCAGGGTGTTCTGGCTGTTGAAGACTCGATGGCTTCGTGGCGTTTGAGCTCGCGGCGCATGGTTTGTGAGTTGAGCCAAGCTGCTTGCCAGCCGCGGATGGGGTAGTGCGTCTGGTCGAGCTCAAACTGCGTATAGCCGCAGGCGTTGATGATCGTCGTTCCACACACATGCTGACGCTCGCGCTGAAAATCGCAACCGTAGCTTTGGTGCACATGCCCGTGCACCATGTAGTCGGGATTCCAGGATTCGAGTGCTGTGTTAAAACACTCGAATCCTCGATGCGGCAGATCGTCCAGATCACCCATACCGGCGGCGGGTGCATGGGTAAGCAGAATGTCGCACCCGCCGACCATCCTAACCTTACGCGACAGCTTACGCATGCGCTTGGACATCTCGCGTTCGGTGTACATGTTGGCGCCGTCGCGATAACGCATGGACCCGCCAAGGCCCGCAATGCGAATCCCTCGGTACGTGTACACGCTGTCCTCTACGCAGATACATCCACCCGGTGCATGACGTGCGTAGCGGTCATCGTGATTGCCGCGCACGTAGATGAGCGGTTTGTTGATGACCGTAACCAAAAACTCAAGATAGTCCGGGTCCAGATCGCCGGCGGACAAAATCAGGTCGACTCCCTCAAAGCGTTCCTTGCGAAAGCACTCCCAAAGGCATCGTTCTTCGGTATCAGCTATGGCAAGGATTTTCATAGGGCAGGGACTTTCGGCTCATCGTCGAGCTGCGGAATGGTGCCTACCACGTTGTCCGCCAGCCAATTCATTTCGACAATCTGCGTGCTCGGCAGCGGAGGGAAGCCTTCGATCTGTACCACGCCGTTCTGGCTGTGGAGCTCGCCGCCAAAGGGGTTGATGGATCCCTCAACAATGCCGTTGCGGAGCAACTGCACGAGTTTGCGCGTTTGGTAGGGTAGGCCCGGAGCGTAACGGATGTCGATAACGCCGGAGCTCATGCCATACCAGTAGTTGACAGCGCGCACTTGGTTGTCGTCGCTGGTCTCGTCCCACGTGCCGTGAAGAAGGCTGCGAACGATGAGCTCGTAGTAACGGCCCCAGTTCCATACGGGCATGGCGATGCCGGTGACTTTGCCGTCGACCAAGCGGTGAAGCCCGTAGGCCGTTGGGTCTTCGAGCGACTTTGACATGTCAGCGCCGGTCATGACGCTTACGCCTTCGCGGCACATGGCTTCGGCAAGACCACCGGCGGGAACATCGCCCCAGGTGAGGATGACCTGCGCGCGCGGGTCGAGCAGCGAGGCGCCAATCGCAAAGGCGTTGATCTCGCTGAGTGCGCCCGAGGCGAAGACCGACGCGTGGTAACCGATGCGGTGGTTGTCCGCCATGCTGGCGGCAAGGGCGCCCAGGAGGAACTTGGCCTCGTACATCTTGCCAAAGTACGAACGGACGCTTTGATGGGGAAGGCCGATAGAGCAGTTGAGGAACCGAACCCGGGGATACTCAACGGCAGCCCTGAGCGTGTATTCCATCAGGCGGTGCGAGGTCGAGAAGATGACGTTTGCTCCATGTTTGACAGCCGTTTCCACGGCGGCGTAGAACACATCCGGATCGTGACAGTCCTCGAACGCCTCGGTGCGCACGATACCGCCAAAGTGCTCATCGAGATACTGACGCCCTTGGTCGTGCAGGCTGTCCCAGCTCGACGTCGCACAGGGGAACTCATGGATAAAGGCGATGCGCAGGGGGTTGGCCGTCGAGTAGACGGTCTTGCCCATAAAGAAGTTGAGCACGCCAGAGGTGGACTTGGCGGGCGTCTCCTCCTCGTCGACGCTCGGTGCTTCGACGAGATCGACCTTGTCCTCGTCATTTTTGCCGGCAATGACCAGCTCGCGCCAGATCTTGCACAGGCGGTTTACGACGATATCCGTTGGCGTATCCAGCAGGCGGTCCTGGTTGTACACATTGAGGTAGACGAGCATGGCGTCGGCGGGCGTAATGTCCAGGTGATCGCCGCCTGCGCGAAGGTAGGCACGCTTAAAGAGCAGGAAAGTGTGGCGCAGGTAGTCGACCTTTTTCTGCGGCCATTTTTCGATAAGGTTCTGACCGAGCATCTTCGCGAGCGTTTCGTAGCTTCCCTCACGCGAGAACTCGATCTCGTATAGGGGGCAGACGCGCCAAAACGCGCAGAACTCGCCGTACAGGCGGCTTTCGACGGAATCCCATGTGCCGGGGTAGAGACGGGTGACCTTGGCCGAAACCGTCGGGGCGTCTAGGAATTTGAGGACACTGACGCGTTTGTTGCCTTCTTGGACATAGAACCGATGCATGAACTCGGTGACGATGACGGGGTCGCGATAGCCCTCGGTCACCTGGATGTCGTAGAGGTTGGACCACTTGCGGGCGAACTCGGTGCTAAACGGAAGCAGGGGCATAAAGTTACACGAAAAGGCGGACTGACGGCCCTTGGTGACCGTGCCGACAACCATTTCGAGCGGAATATCCCGCAGGCCGACATTCTCTCGCTGACCTAAGGGGAGCTGAGCAACCAAGCTATCGAGGTCCGTAAGGTATGGATGCTCGCTTTGGCTAATGGCGCGTCGACGTCCTTGCTCGCCGCGCTTGCGTGCTTGACGATAGGCCTCTTCCATAATGTTGCTCCCTTAGTCGTTTAAACAACTATATGAACCATGGTACCACGAATGAAAACCACTACAAAGATGCCTGACCCCTTTGCGGTGGTTTAGGCGATGATGGGGGCGATGGCGCGGATGCGGGCGTCGGCTGCCGTGAATGTGGTGCTGTCGTCGCTGACGATAAAGATGATCTTTCCTTTGATGCCAAAGTCGCCGATTTCGCTAAAGAGTACGTAGGGCTCCTTGTCAAAGCCCGAGATGGGAAGCACGGCGGCCTTGGTGGCGCTGGTCAGCTCGTCTGCCAGTGCGTCGAGCGAGGCCCACTTGGACGTGTCCTTTACGGCAACGGGCACAGCCACGCGCCCAAAGGGCATCAAATGCACGAGCGTGTTCTTGGAGATGTTGGAGTTGGGGACGATGATGGTCTGCCCGCAGGCGTCCTCGATGGTCGTATGACGCCAGGTGATGTCCTGGACCACGCCCGATACGCCGCCGACCTCGATATTGTCGCCGGGTTTGATGATGCCCATAAAGGTCACTTGCATGCCGCCGATAAGGTTTGACAGCGTGTCCTGAAAGCCGAGCGAGATGGCGATGCCGCCGACGCCAAGAGCGGCGACGAGCGCGTTTGCGTTAATGCCAAAGCAGTTGTCGAGGATAAAGCTGCCGCCGATCATCCAGATGACGGCGCGCGCAATGTTGATGAAGATGCTCGATGCCGGAAGTGGGTTGTCGTCGCGGTTGAGCAGGTGGCGCAGGGTCTTGGATACGACCTTGGTGGCGATGGCGGTGCCTAGTACCAAGATGCCGGCCCAGATGATGTTGTGGACCCACCGTTGTTCAAAGAAATGAAGAATCGGTTTAAACAATTCCATGTTGGGAAAACCTCCTCATGATCGTCCAACCATGATACCCACCAAAAGCCCGTCCGATCACATTCGGACGGGCTTTTGCGCTCGATATAAGGCTTGTACGGCGGGGCTGCAAGGCCCGGCGGTGTAGCTTA
>CAJMPF010000088.1 GCA_905215195.1 uncultured bacterium
GCGGGAGCCGTCGCAAACAGCGTATGGCCGTTGTCGGGACCGGTAAAGCGCAGCCACGTTATGCCGTTGTACTCGACCTGGTCGGTTGTTGTCTCCTTGCCTTCGTAGACCTGCTCTAGGCTTGCAACCTCTTCCTCCGGCGAGCGCGGGAAGATGCTGATGTTCAGGCGTCCTCCAGTCTCGTCGTGGAAGAAGTTTGCCTTTTCGCGCTCTTCGTCGGACGAATCCAGCGTGTACCCATCGGCGGCCTCGATGCTGTACGATGCGCAGTCGATGCCCGTTAAATCTGCCTTCTCGCCAGAATCGGCCACGCCGCCGGCCGCCTTGAACTCCTTGGTCTCGCATCCCGTGGTGTCAAAGTGCATGACCTCATGATTCTTGGCGGGGGCATAAGCGTCTACGAACTCGACAGTGATGGGCCCGTAGTACGCCGTCTTGGGCGCCCAGAAATACACGTACTCAACGGTCTCGCCCGGGCCGATATCTGGCCTCTCGGAAAGGTCGATGCCCTCGTGCAGCTCATCGGGAGCCTCGCTTGCAACGTAGTCGAGCACGGCCGCCTTGCCGGAAGTAAACAACGGGTCGCCTGCCTCAAGATCGCCCTGGGCAGCATGCACGTTAAAGGAACTGAACGTCCTGTTCTTTGTGTTGTTGTTGGTGATCTTGATGTGCAGGTAAAAGCCGTCCTGCAGCTTGGCATCGCCGCGATAGAACGTACCGTGAGCCACCGACTCATAGGTAATGCCTGCCACCTCGACCGTCTGCGAATCATAGGCCCTGGGCTTTTCCTGCACAGGCGCGCTGCCGCCCGAACCGCCAGGCGAGCCGCTCGGAGCACTACCGCCACAGCCGGCCACTGTACACGCCAGCACGGCCGAAAGCGTCACGGTGGGAATTCCTAACAGCAGTTTCTTTGTCATGGGCCTCATCATTCTCACCGCTCCTTTCGGCTTGCAGCTCATCCATTGCCCGAGTCCCAAGTCGACCCCGTGGCATCGGCTTCCACTATGAGCGTATGACGAAACACGGCGCCGGCGAAGTGACCCGTGGCCCAAATAACGACCCACCAGCGTTCCTTATGGGCCAAAAGAACTCGCACATGCACGCCCCCGGCCCATAAAACGAGACGTCTGTCCCAATGTTCGATTCGATCCAACAATCCGCACGACACGTTTTCGACAACGTATCCAACCGCAAACGCAGCAAGACGCATTCGGCCGCCTTCAAATTTACTCGGGCAGAACCGACTCGGTTTTGTCCGAGTAAACTCGAGCATAAACTGATCCATGCGATACAATTAACTCGGACAAAACCGAGTCGGAAGGAACCGAGTAAGTGGAATTTATTGGCAGGGAGCGTGAGCTCGCCCGTATTAAGAAAACGCTCAAAGCACCCGAGCAGCGCAATGTTCTCATTTACGGCAGGCGTCGCGTCGGAAAAAGTGAGCTCATCAAGCAGGCGCTAACCGATTTGTCGGACGTCGCAACGGTCTATTACGAGTGCCGCCAAACCTCCGAGGCAGACAACCTCGAGAGTCTGTCCGTCCTTGTTGCTGAAGCGCTGAGCTTTCCTCCGCTCGCCTTCACAGGCATCCGCGAGCTCATCGAATTTCTGTTTGCCCAAGCTAAAGACAAGAACATTACCCTCGTTCTCGACGAATACCCCTACTTGAGAGATGCGGTTAAAGGCTTAGACAGCATTCTTCAGACCTCAATCGACGCCCACAGGGAAGACTCACGTTTAAACATTGTCCTGTGCGGCTCCTACGTTGAGATTATGAAATCCCTCATCGAGCATGAAAGCCCCCTCTACGGGCGAATTGATCTCGCACTTGAGCTTAAGCCCATGGATTACTTTGACGCTGCGAAGTTCTATCCCGCGTTCTCGCCCGAGGACAAGGTGCGGCTCTATAGCGTTTTTGGCGGCATCCCCTTTTACAATCGCCTCATCGATCAATCCCAAAGCGTACGCGACAACATCATCGAGCTCGTCACGGAACCTGGCGCCCGCTTAGAAAGCGAGGTGCCGTCCTATCTCAACGCCGAGATCTCGAAGATGACCAACGCCAACGAAGTTTTCGGGGCTCTCGCACAAGGTTACTCCCGTTGGGGGGACGTGCTGGCACAGTCGCACGTCTCGAGCGGTTCGGCCATGGCAGACGTGCTCGACAAGCTCATGTCACTCGAAATCGTCCAAAAGCGTGCACCCATCAACGACCCTACGAACAAGCGCAAGTCTGGCTACTTTGTAGTGGATCCGCTTTCGCTCTTTTACTATCGCTATGTTTTCCGCAATGCCTCAGCGCGTCAGCTGCTCGACCCGGAAGTCTTCTATGATCGTCACGTCTTCCAAGACTTCGAGGAAAACTACGTTCCTCATATGTTCGAGGAGATCTGCCGTCAATACCTCGTGCGGCAGAACAGGACCGGCAAGATCGAACCGGCTTTCGACGCCATAGGCAAGTACTGGTACGACGACCCCGCAAACAAAACGAGCGGCGAATTCGATGTGGTAACGCAAGACCCCGAGGGCTACGCATTCTACGAAGCAAAGTTCCGCAAATCCCCCATCACGCAAAAAATGGTCGACGAGGAAATCGCCCAAGTCGAGGCAACGGGACTCAAGTGCCATCGCTATGGATTCTTCTCCCGTTCGGGCTTCGAAGCTGGCGAAAGCGATCGAACCGTCTTCATCGACCTGCCGCAGATGTTTGGATAGGACAGGACAGATCCCTCCCGCATTCCAAGCATTCATTATCTAATCGAACGGTTGTTCGATGGATTTCGTGTTGGTTGGAATCGTCTGTGGGCTGGGCTATGCTACCTTGACTATCTATATGACTTAAACGCAGCAAAGGAGCACCGAGAGAGCGAGTATGGCAAAAAACACCGCAAACTATGGTAACGACAGTATCCGCCAGCTCAAGGACGAGGAGCGCGTACGCCTGCGCCCCGCCGTCATCTTTGGCTCGGACGGACTCGACGGCTGCGCGCATGCCGCCTTCGAGATCCTGTCCAACGCCGTTGACGAGGCGCGCCAGGGCTACGGCAAGCTCATCACCCTTACCGCCTTTCGCGATGGTTCCATTCAGGTAGAGGACAACGGCCGCGGCTGCCCGCTCGACTGGAACCCCTCCGAGAAGCGCTTTAACTGGGAGCTCGTCTTTTGCGAGCTCTACGCAGGTGGCAAATACAACAACAACCAGGGCGGCGACTACGACTTCTCGCTCGGTACCAACGGCCTGGGCTCGTGCGCGACCCAGTACGCCTCCGAATACATGGACGTCACGGTTTGGCGCGACGGCAACAAGTACTCCCTGCACTTTAAGAAGGGCAAGGTCGTCGGTGCCAAAAAGAAGGCACTCGAGATTGAGCCCAGCGACGAGAACCGCACCGGCACCACCATCAAGTGGCGCCCCGATCTTGAGGTCTTTACCTCGATCAGCATTCCCCACGACTGGTATCGCGAGACCATGCGCCGCCAGGCCGTGGTCAACGCCAACGTGACCTTCCGCCTGCGCATTGAGGGCGACGATGGCGAGTTTTCCGAAGAGGACTTTTGCTATCCCAAGGGCATCGAGGACTACGTGCTCGAGAAGGTCGGTACCGACTACCTCACCGAGCCCTTCTTTATCGAGGCCGATCGTCGCGGTCGCGATCGCGAGGACCTGCCCGATTACAACGTAAAAATCACCGCGTGCATGTGCTTCTCGCGCACTTTCATGATGCAGGAGTACTACCACAACTCATCGTGGCTCGAGAACGGTGGCTCACCCGAAAAGGCGGCCCGCAGCGCTCTGACCAGCGCCATCGATGCCTACATTAAGCAACAGGGCAAATACAACAAAAACGAGAGCGGCATTAAGTGGCAGGACGTCCAGGACTGCCTGGTGCTGGTGACCAACTGCTTCTCCACCCAGACGTCCTACGAGAACCAGACCAAGAAGGCCATCAATAACCGCTTTATCCAGCAGGCCATGACTGCCTTCTTTAAGGAGCGCCTCTCGACCTACCTGATCGAGAACAAGGACGCCGCCAACAAGATCATGGAGCAGGTGCTCATCAACAAGCGCTCGCGAGAGAATGCCGAGAAGACGCGCCAGAGCATCAAGACCAACTTGCAGCAGAAGACCGACATGGCCAACCGCGTGCAGAAGTTCATCGACTGCCGCTCCAAGGACAAGAGCCGTCGCGAGATCTACATCGTAGAGGGCGACTCGGCAGCAGGCGCCATTCGCACCTCGCGCGATGCCGAGTTCCAGGGCGTTATGCCCGTCCGCGGTAAGATCCTCAACTGCTTGAAGGAAGACTATCCGCGCATCTTTAAGTCCGACATCATCATGGATCTCATGCGCGTGCTGGGCTGCGGCGTGGAAATCAAGGACAAGCGCATCAAGAACCTCGGTGCCTTTGACCTGGATAACCTCAACTGGAACAAGGTCATCATCTGTACGGACGCCGACGTCGACGGTTATCACATCCGCACGCTCGTGCTCACCATGCTCTACCGCCTGGTGCCCACGCTTATCGACGAGGGCTACGTGTATATCGCCGAGTCACCGCTCTACGAGATCAACTGCAAAGAGAAGACCTACTTTGCCTACACCGAGCTCGAGAAGAACGGCATCCTCAAGGAGATTGGCGACAAAAAGTGCTCCATCAACCGCTCCAAGGGTCTTGGTGAGAACGATCCGGACATGATGTGGCTCACCACCATGAACCCCGAGACGCGTCGCCTGATCAAGGTGGAGCCCGAGGACGTCACCAAGATGGAGACCATGTTCAATCTGTTGCTGGGCAACGACGAGGCAGGCCGCAAGCGCCATATCTCCGAGCACGGCAAGGAATACCTGGACCAGCTGGACCTGCAGTAACAGCAAATCGATAACGACGGCCCATAAGAAGTTCAAGAGGATATCGTGGCAAAGAAGAAGACGAAGAACCAGCCAAAGAAAAAGCAGGTCAACGCCGAGAACGTCATCGGCCTGCACTCCGAGGTCACCGACCAGCCGATCACGCAGACGCTCGAGGTCAACTACATGCCCTACGCCATGAGCGTCAACGTCTCGCGTGCATTCCCCGAGATCGACGGCTTTAAGCCCTCGCACCGCAAGCTGCTCTACACCATGTACAAGATGGGTCTGCTCAAGGGCGAGCGCCAGAAGAGCGCCAACATCGTGGGCCAGACCATGAAGCTCAATCCGCACGGCGACGCCGCGATCTACGAGACGATGGTGCGTCTGGCCACCGGCAACGAGGCACTGCTCGCCCCCTTCGTGGAGTCGAAGGGCAACTTTGGCAAGTACTATTCGGGCGACCTGAGCTACGCCGCCTCGCGTTATACCGAGGCCAAGCTCTCCCCCATCAGCGCCGAGATCTTTAAGGACATCGACAAGGACCCGGTCGACTTCGTTGACAGCTACGACGGCGCCATGAAGGAGCCGCGCCTGCTGCCCACCACGTTCCCCAATATTCTGGTTTCGGCCAACAAAGGCATCGGCGTCGCCATGGCGTCCGACATCTGCGGTTTCAACCTCAACGAGGTCTGCACCGCCACCATGCATTACCTGCAGGATCCCGACTGCGACCTGCTCGAGTATATGCCCATGCCCGACTTCTCGACCGGCGGCGAGATCATCTACCGCCGCGAGGAGATGGAGAAGATCATCGAGACCGGTCTTGGCAGCTTCCAGATCCGTTCCCGCTGGCGCTGGATTCCCGAAGAGCGCATCATCGAGGTCTACGAGATCCCCTACACCACCAAGACCGATGTCATCATCGAGCGCATCGTCAAGCTCTCCAAGGAGGGCAAGGTCAAGGAGATTGCCGACATCCGCGACGAGACCGATCTTTCGGGCCTGCGCATCGCCATCGACCTTAAGCGCGGCGTCGACCCCGACAAGCTCATGGCCAAGCTCTATCGCTCGACCACGCTGCAGGATTCGTTCTCGTGCAACTTCAACGTGCTCGTCGACGGCTATCCCCGTGTTATGGGCGTGCGCCAGATTCTGCACGAGTGGGTCAAATGGCGTATTGAGTCCACGCGTCGCCGCATTAACTTTGACCTGGGCAAAAAGTCCGAGCGCCTGCACCTGCTGCACGGCCTCGAGGCAATCTTGCTCGACATCGACAAGGCCATCGCCATCATCCGTGGCACCAAGCTTGAAGCCGAGGTCGTGCCCAACCTTATGAAGGGTTTCGACATCGACGAGACCCAGGCCGAGTTTGTTGCCGAGCTCAAGCTCCGCAACATTAACGAAGAGTACATCCTCAACCGCACCAAGGACATCGCCAAGCTAGAGGGTGAGATTGCCGAGCTTGAGGAGATCCTCTCCAGCGAGGAGAACATCAAGAAGGTCATCAGCGACGAGCTGGCCGCAGTCAACAAGAAGTACGTGATGCCGCGCCGCACGGGCAGGATTGAGCCCCATGAGGTTATCGAAGTAAGCTTGGAGCCCGAGGTCGAGGAGTACCCGGTCACCATCATGCTCTCGCGCGATGGCTACCTTAAGAAGATGACAGACCGCGTGCTCAAGAAGGCGACCACGCTCAAGTACAAGGACGGCGACAAACCCTTTATCGAGTTTCCGTCCTCCAACACCCACGAATTGCTGGTCTTTACCAACAAGAGCCAGGTGTACAAGTGCAAGGTTGCGGCGTTTGAGGATACCAAGTCGGCCCAGCTGGGCTCGTATCTGCCCACCGACCTCGAGATGGAGCCCGACGAGAGCGTCATCTGGATCATCGACCCCGAGGACTACAAGGCCGACGTGCTGTTTGTCTTTGAGAACGGCCGCGTGGTGCGCGTCGCGCTTTCTGGATACGTCACCAAAACCAACCGCAAGCGCCTCAAGAACGCCATCTACGGTGGCAGCAAGCTGCTGTATGCCCAGGTGCTCAAGGAAGATCGCGACATCGCGCTGGTCTCGAGCGACTACCGCCTGATGAACTTCAACACGTCGCTGCTCAAGACCAAGACGACTACCAACACGCAGGGTGTCCAGGCCTTTACGGCCAAGAAGGGCCGCTCGGTCACCACCGTCGGCACAACCGAAGAGATCCTTGGCGCCGGCGTCTCGGCCGAGAAGTTCACCGCGCAGAGCCTCCCCTCAGCCGGTGCCCTCATGAAAGAAAACGACATGCCGAGTCTGTTTGACT
>CAJMPF010000089.1 GCA_905215195.1 uncultured bacterium
ACTCATTTGGTGCAAAGTAACCTGTCCCCCTTGCACCAAACGAGGAGTGTCCCTAAGTGTCGCCTAAATACCGTTTATCGATGAAAAAATACCGTTCACCGGTCATAATGATTATTCTGGCTTTGTTGTTACCTACAATAGCCCCCGTAAAAAGATATTCGGAAGGTTACCGAGTCCCTCGGACGTGGGCCTAACCAAAGTCTTTGAACGGGTGCGTCTCTATGGATGCATTCGCTTGATTTTGGTTGGGCTATATTTATGAAGGGACATGCCACCATGGGTTTCTTTTCTCGCCTGATGGGCGGTTCGGATAAGCAGACGACTGCGGCTTCCGAGTTCGAAATCCTCGCTCCCGTTTCCGGCGAGCTTGTTCATCTAGAAAAAACCAATGACCCCGCTTTTAGCAGCCGTGCCGTGGGCGATGGCGTTGCCGTGGTTCCCCAAGAGGGAACGGTGTGCGCTCCTGTTTCCGGCACCGTCGCGGCGCTGTTTCCGACTGAGCACGCGCTGGGCATCATGTCCGACGACAGCTCTGCTCAGGTGATGCTGCATATCGGAATCGACACTGTTAAGCTTGAGGGCAAGGGCTTCCATGCGCTTGTTGCCCAGGGTGACCATGTCGACGCGGGCCAGCCCCTCGTCGAGGTCGATTTCGACGCGGTCCGCGCCGCCGGCTTCGATCCCACGGTCTTCGTTATCGTGTGCGAGCACTCGGAGAACTCGACTCTTCGTGAGCATGCTTCCGGCCCTGTCGCTGTTAAAGAGCCTGTCCTCTGGCTTTCCGAGTAAATTCTTGTGGTGGGTACCGTGGTTATCAAGCGAGTTTTTAACAACAACGTCGCAATGGTCACTTCGGACGATGGCTCCGAGCTCATCGTCATCGGTCGAGGCCTCTGCTTTGGCCGTCATGCCGGCGATGCCATCGACGAGGCGTCGATCGAAAAGACCTACGCGTTGCAGGAGGGAACTTCTCAGGATTCGCGTACGATTGACCGCTTGGCATATCTTTTGGAGTCCATCCCCACCGTCAACCTCGTGATTGCCGAGGACATTGTTCAGATGCTCCGTCGAGAGCTCAATGTCGACATCAACGACAAGATTCTCATTGCTCTCGCAGATCATATCAGCCTTGCTTTGGAGCGTGAGCGCAAGGGCGTCTCCTGTGAGAATCCGTTGCTGCTCGAGATCCAGCAGTTCTATCGCAAGGAGTATGCACTTGCGGGCCGTGCGCTGCAGATTATCAAGGAGTATATGGGCATCCAGATGAGCGAAGAAGAGCAGGGCTTCATTACGCTGCATATCGTCAACGCCACCATGCCGCAACGCTCCGATCGTTTGATTGTTTCGGTCCAGCTTGTTCGCGACGTGCTCGCGATTGTTTCCAAGCGCTATGCTACGACCCTCGATGACACCTCGCTGCCTTACGAACGTTTCGTTCGTCACCTGCAGTTTTTCGCACAGCGAGCGCTCGATCCTACGGCAGGGCAAATCAACGGAGACGCGCTGTTCCGAATCGATGAAACGGCGTATCCCTGCGCATTCTCGTGCGCGGACGCCATAGCCGCCCACTTGTCGTCTACCTATAACGTTGTCGTTACCGATGCTGAGAAGAGTTATCTCGCATATCACATTGTTAACCTGCTTGGAGAACCTGGTCTCTAGGCATAACGTGCCCACACATCGATTGATATAAGGCAAGGCTCACGGTCTTGTCCAGGGCACATCTGTCTTAATTTGCGGAAAAGGAAGGGGAGTACCGCTATGACCGCAAAAAAGAAGTTCAATTTCAAAGCGCCGTTGGAGGTGTTCGCGAAGTCGATCGTTCAGCCGATGATGTATCTCTCGGTTGCCGGCATTCTGCTCATCGTGGGCATCATTCTGACCAACAAGACCATCTGCGCTTTGGTCCCCGTACTGGGCTCCGGTCCGTTCCAGCTTGTGGGCGCCGTTGTCTACCAGTCGCTGATGTTTATCATCAACAACCTCTCGATTCTGTTCTGCGTGGGCATCGCCGGCGCCATGGCAAAGAAGAACAAGGGCCATGCTTCGCTGATCGCCCTGATGTCGTTCTTCCTGTTCCTGCAGGCTAACAACATCGTGCTCAACGCCACCGGCTCTCTTGCCGATGCGAGCGGCATGCTCGGTCTTACCGGAACCGGCCAGGCCACCGTTATGGGCATCCAGGTGCTCGATACCGGCGTGTTTGGCGGCATCATCCTTGGTTGCATCACCGGTGCCGTGTTCAACAAGTACTCGAACAAGCAGTTCCCCATTGCCCTTTCGATGTTCTCGGGCGTTCGCTTTCCGTTCCTGATTATGATCATCATTTCCTGGATCATGGGCGCTGGCTTCTGCATCGTTTGGCCTCCTGTCCAGGGCGCCATTTCCTCCGTCGCCGGCATCATTAAGGAGTCGGGCAACATCGGTCTGTTTATCTACGGCATGCTCAACAAGCTGCTCGTTCCCACCGGTCTGCACCACCTCATCTACACCCCGTTCCAGTTCTCCGATGTGGGTGGCACCCTGACGCTGGGTGATCAGGTTATCGCCGGCGCCTATCCCATCCGTGTTGCCGAGATGGCAATGACGGGCCAGCCCTTCTCCGATAGCACCTACTTCAACAGCTACACCTTCAACAACCTGTGGCCCTACATCGGTATCGGCCTCGCCTTTATCTTCACTGCTTACAAGGAGAACAAGGACAAGACCAAGGCCGTTATCATCCCGCTGATCATCACCGCCGTGCTCTCCTGCGTGACCGAGCCCATGGACTTCCTCTTTGTCTTTGCCGCTCCCGTGCTCTTTGTCGTTCACTCGGTTCTTTCCGGCATCTTCCTGGTCCTGCTCAAGGTCCTCTCCGTGCCCGCTTCGACTGCAGGCGGCATCATCAACATCGTGGTTTCCAACCTGGTTCTTGGTGTCGATAAGACCAACTGGCCGGTTATGCTGGTACTTGGAGTCGTCAACGCCGCTCTGTACTTCTTCCTCTTCACCTTCCTTATTAAGAAGCTTAAGCTCCACACGCCTGGCCGCGAGGAGGAGTCCGAGCTTGCTGAGTCCGTTGCCGAGGGCGAGGCTGCCGCGTCTGTCGCGGTGAAGCAGGGCGCTGTTGCCGCAGCTCCCGCAGATGGCGTCGATGCAGGTATTGCCGACCTGGTCGCAGGTCTTGGTGGCAAGGACAACATCGAGGAGCTCGAGAACTGCTTTACGCGTCTCCGCGTGAACGTTAAGAACCCGGACCTCATCGATGAGAACCTCATCAACCACGTGCCCAACAGCGGCATTAACCGCAACGGCAACAATATTCAGATCATCTTTGGCATGAAGGTCGCCGAGATGCGCGACAAGGTCGAGAACGCAATTGAGAAGGAGCAGTAAACAATGATCATTACTCTGTGTGGTGGCGGATCCACCTTTACCCCCGGCATCGTCAAGTCCATCGCCCTGCGCAAGGACGAGCTCGACGTTGACGAGATTCGTCTGTACGACATCAACGAGGAGCGCCAGCGCAAGATCGGCGTGCTCGTGGACTGGATTTTGCACGAGGACCTCGGCCTGGACATCAAGCTCACGGTAACCACCGACAAAAAGACGGCTTTTACCGACGCGAGCTTCGTGTTTGCCCAGATGCGCGTGGGCGGCTACGCCATGCGCGAGCAGGACGAGAAGATCCCGCTGCGTCACGGCTGCGTGGGTCAGGAGACTTGCGGTTGCGGCGGCCTTGCCTATGGCATGCGCACCATCTTCCCCATGGTCGAGCTGATCGATGACGTTGAGAAGTACGCCAAGAAGGACTACTGGATTCTCAACTACTCCAACCCTGCCGCCATCGTTTCCGAGGGCTGCCGTGTGCTGCGTCCCAACGCTCGTATCATCAACATCTGCGACATGCCGATCGCGATCATCGACGTGGTTTGCGCCGCGCTCGATATCGACAAGAAGGATGTCGAGTACGATTACTTTGGCCTCAACCACTTTGGTTGGTTCACCTCGATTCGCCACAAGGGCGAGGAGGTGCTCCCGCAGCTGCGCGAGTACATCAAGGAGCACCAGATCCTGCTGCCCGATTCCTACCTCAAGGGCATGGGCTCGCTCATGGCAAAGAAGCCCGAGGAGACCGCCGACGAGCACCCCGAGCAGAACCGCCACACCAAGGGCAGCTGGTACTACGTCTGGAAGGGCGAGTACGAGATCATGGAGTGCTTCCCGGAGTACCTGCCCAACACGTATCTGAACTACTACCTGCAGCAGAAGGAGTTCGTTGAGCACTCCAACCCCGAGCGCACCCGTGCGAATGAGGTTGAGGAGACGCGCGAGAAGAACCTCTTTGATGGTATCGATCACTACGAGAAGACGGGCGAGATCGACGAGAGCACGTTCTATGCGGGCAGCCACGGCGACTGGATTGCCGACCTGGCCATCGCTCTGAAGAACGATACCAAGCAGCGCTTCCTGGTCATTTGCGAGAACAAGGGCGCTATCCCCAACATGCCCTACGACGCTATGGTCGAGCTGCCTGCCTACATTGGCAAGAACGGCCCCGAGGTCATCAGCCGCGACAACATTCCGCTGTTCCAGCAGGGCCTCATGATGCAGCAGCTGAACTCCGAGAAGCTCGTGGTCGAGGCTACGATCGAGGGCTCGTACGAGAAGGCGCTCAAGGCCTTTACGCTCAACAAGACCGTGCCTTCGATGAAGGTCGCCAAGGAGGTTCTCGATGACATGATCGAGGCCAACAAGGGTTACTGGCCCGAGCTCAAGTAAAGGTGACAGTGCCGTTGGCCACATAAATTGAACAATGCCCCGCCCACGCGATTGCGTGGGCGGGGCATTGTCGTTTGGTAACGCGTTTTATCAAATATGGCATTTATCTGCGGTAATGTTCTTTTTCACCGCTGAGGATGACGTTTCATACCGCCTGCCGAACCATATTGTTGCCAAACAACTTTTTAGGTCAGTGTGTTGCATGTAGCAATTTCGCCCGGCCTCGCCTCCGGGCTGCCATGCGAGAGGGGATCTTATGGCTCGACTGCATGTAATGGAACGCAGCCACGCTCAGGCCGTCATGGACGACCTGCACGATGCGCTCGGACGCCGTTTGGCGGTGAGTTCGCTCGCCCCGTGTCCCGTTGAGTTTACGGCAGCACTCGTCAACCTGTGCTCCACCCAGAGCTGCGGCAAGTGCACGCCCTGCCGCGTGGGCCTGAGCGCGCTGAGCGACCTGCTCGCCGACGTGCTCGAAGGGCGTGCTGACGAGTCCACGCTCAACTTGATCGAGCGCACCGCCCGCACCATCTACCTTTCGAGCGACTGCGCCATCGGCTACGAAGCTGGCGCCATGGCACTCACCGCCATCCGCGGTTTCCGCGATGATTTTGAGCACCACATTCGCGAGCACTCCTGCGGCTTTGACCGCGAGGCCCGCGTCCCGTGCGTCTCGGGCTGCCCGGCGCACGTCGACATTCCCGGTTACATTTCGCTGGTCGAGGCCGGCCGCTATGCCGATGCCGTCAAGGTCATCCGCAAGAACAACCCGCTGCCGCTCGTTTGCGGCCTGGTGTGCGAGCATCCCTGCGAGATGCACTGCCGTCGCGGCATGGTCGACGACCCCATGAACATCCTCGCCCTCAAGCGTTTTGCCGTTGAGCACAGCGACCTTAACGATTACAAGCCCAGCGTGGCCGACAACACCGGCAAGCGCATCGCCGTGATTGGCGGCGGCCCGGCCGGCCTTTCCTGCGCCTACTACCTGGCCGTGATGGGCCATAAGGTGACCATCTTTGAGCAGCGCCGCCGCCTGGGCGGCATGCTTCGCTATGGCATTCCCAGCTACCGTCTGCCGCGCGAGCGCCTGCAGGCCGAGATCGACTGGATCTTGAGCGCCGGCATCGACGTGGAACTCGATCACTCCGTCAATGGCGAGGAGCTTGCCCGCCTGCGCGACGAGTTCGATGCCGTCTACCTGGCCATCGGTGCCCACAGCGATAAGAAGCTCGGCCTTCCGGGCGAAGATGCGCCCGGCGTGGAGTCGGCCGTCAAGATGCTGCGTGCCATCGGCGACGACGAGCTGCCCGACCTGAGCGGCCAGCGCGTGTGCGTCATCGGCGGCGGCAATGTGGCCATGGACGTGGCGCGCTCTGCCGTGCGCTGCGGTGCCGAAAAGGTGAGCATCGTCTACCGCCGTCGCATCTGCGACATGACGGCCCAGGATGCCGAGATTGCCGGCGCCCAGGCCGAGGGCTGCGAGGTTCTGGAGCTCACCGCACCGCTCGCTATTGAGACGGGCGAGGAAGGTCGCGTGAGTGGCCTGCGCGTGCAGCCGCAGATTATCGGCGAGCCCCGTCGTGGGCGCCCGGCCCCGCGTGCCGCCGCCCCGCCCGAGCGCGTCATTCCCTGCGAGCGCGTGTTTGTGGCCATTGGCCAGGACATCGATTCCAAGCCGTTTGAGGACATGGGCATCGCCTGTAAGTGGGGCTGCGTGGTCACCGATTCGGATGGCGCCGTGCCTAACTTCGACGGTCTCTTTAGCGGCGGTGACTGCCAGACCGGTCCCGCCACCGTCATCCGGGCCATCAACGCCGGCCGCGTTGCTGCGGCAAATATCGACCGTTACCTGGGCTTCGACCACAAGATTAAGCTCGACGTGGAGCTGCCGACCGTGCAGTTTAAGGGCAAGCACGAGTGCGGCCGCTGCGAGCTGGGCGAGCGCGAGGCCGGCGAGCGCATCCACGATTGGAATCTGGTCGAGCAGGGCCTCACCGAGGAGGAGGCACGCCAGGAGGCAAGCCGCTGCCTGCGTTGCGACCACTTTGGATTTGGCGCGTTCCGCGGAGGGAGGAACCTGGAATGGTAGAGCCCAACAAAACCACCGTCAGCGACAACACCGAAAGCGGAGCACTCAACATGGTCAGGCTCATTATCGATGACTGCGAAGTCGTGGTGCCCGAGCACACCACGATCCTGGATGCGGCCAGGTCCGTCGGCATTCAGATTCCCACCCTGTGCTACCTGCGCGATCTAAACGAGATCGGTGGTTGCCGCGTGTGCGTGGTCGAGGTTGAGGGCTGCGA
>CAJMPF010000090.1 GCA_905215195.1 uncultured bacterium
GTAGTCCAGGCCGATCTCGCCGATACCGGCGCACAAAGGGTCATCGAGCGCGGCAACGACCTGTGCGTGAATGTCGTCGGTATAATCCGGCGCGCCATAGGGGTGAACGCCAGCGAGATACTTGATCTGCGGAATATCCCGCATCGGCAGAATTTCGCGCACGAGCCAGTCGCTATAGTCCGTCACGCCGCGTTTGTCAGCGATGGGATCGAACATCGTCACCAACAGGTCGACGCCCGCGGCTTTGGCGCGCACGAGCGTCTCGGGCACTTCTTTGCCCCAAAACGAAAGCAGATGCGCATGCGTGTCGGCAAGCGGTGCCAAGGGCACGGGACAAGCAGCCGTCTTCTTTTTCTTGGTAAACGTCACGCGTTCGGCATTAGGCATCATGGATTAGCTCCTGGGCCAGGCGGACAAAGTCGGCAACATCAAGCGTCTCGGCGCGCGTGGTGGGTGCGATACCGCAAGCCTCAAAGGCGGCATCGAGCACGTCCTTGGCAAAGCCGTTGGCGCTCATGGAATTACGGATGGTCTTGCGACGCTGAGCAAATGCGGCGTCAATCACGCGGGCCACAAATTCGCGATCGAGTCCTTCGGGCACCACGCCGTCAACACGGTCGATACGCACGACAGCCGAGTCCACGTGCGGCGCCGGCATAAAGCAGCGCGGCGGCACCTCAAAGCGACCCGTAACCTGCGCATACAGGCCCAGCTTTGCCGTATAGCCGCCATAGGTCTTGTTGCCCGGCACTGCGGCAATGCGATCGGCAACCTCCTTTTGAACCATGACGACGGCGCGCTTGAGCGCGGGCATCGTCTGGAAGAACTGAAGGATGATCGTCGCCGCCACGTTATAGGGCAGGTTCGCGACAAACACCGTCGGCTCACCGCCCGCGGTCTGTTCAATCTGCTCCGGGCCCACCCTGAGCGCGTCGCCCATGATAAAGCGGAAGTTGGCATAGTCGGCGGCGTGAGCATCGAGCACCGGCTCGAGCTCGGGATCGGCCTCGATCGACATGACGCACGCCGCCTCCTGCAGCAGCGCAAGCGTGAGCGTACCAACGCCCGGACCAACCTCGAGCACGCGCTCATCGCCTGCAAGCTCGGCAAGCTCGCAAATGCGCTCAATTACATGGTTGTCGATCAGGAAGTTCTGGCCCAGGCGATGCTTGGTCGCAAGGCCAAACTCCTCCAGCAGCTCCCTGGTGGCCGTGGGGTTTGCCAAAGGCGAAGTTGTCATGGTTGCCTCCTTAGCATGATGGCGGCGTCTTGAAACAAAAGGGCATGGACCGTGGCGGCCATGCCCTTACAGCTAAACAGCAAATTGCCGATATGGCGCTCGCGCGGTCTCTACGCCAGACGCGGGAACAGCGGATCGCCCTTCTCGACGGGCTGACCGCCGGCAAGCAGGCCCCAAGTGCAAATGCCCTTGAGGTCGTCGCTCGCGGCCTCGCCCTCACAGGACAGACGGCGCAGGGCCTCGGCAGAAGTCTGGGGCATGAGCGGCATTAGCAGGTGAGCGGCAATGCGGATGGCCTCGAGCAGGTTGTAGATCACGAACGCCAGCTCGTCAGCCTTGGCCTCGTCCTTGGCAAGCGCCCAGGGCTCGGAGTCCTCGATGTAGTGGTTGGCGGCGTGGATGAGCTCCATGACCTCGTCCTTAGCTCCACCGTAATCGAGCACGTCCATCTTGGCCATGTAGCGCTCGACCAGGCCATCGGCGATCTTTGCCAGCGGGTTGTCAAACGCGTCGGCAGACGCCGGTTTAGCCGGGGCGCAGCCGTCAAAGTACTTTGCGCTCATGTTGAGCGAACGCGAAATCAGATTGCCCCAGCTGTTGGCCAGGTCGGCGTTGTAGACCTGCTCCATGCGATCGAAGCTGATGGCGCCGTCGGTACCGGGAACGACGTCGGTCATGAAGTAGTAGCGATAGCCCTCGACGCCCAGCATGTCGATAACGTCCTGCGGAGCGATGGCGTTGCCGCGGCTCTTGGACATCTTTTCGGCCTTGCCGGTCTCGGCATTGCGCACGGTCAGGAAGCCGTGGGCAAAGACGTGCTCGGGCAGGGCCTCGCCGATGGCCATGAGCATGGCGGGCCAAATGACGCAGTGGAAGCGGATGATGTCCTTACCCACGATGTGGAACTGCGCGGGCCAGCGATAGGCCAGTTCGGCACGCGCCTCGTCGGTGTCGACACCGTAGCCGACGGCCGTCATATAGTTGAGCAGCGCATCGAACCACACGTAGGTCACGTGACCCTCGTCAAACGGGACCTGAATGCCCCAGTCAAAGCTCGTACGGCTCACGGAAAGGTCATTAAGGCCGCCCTCGACAAAGCTGCGAACCTCGTTCATGCGGAACGCAGGCTCGACAAAGTCGGGGTGCTCGTCATAGAGCTTGAGCAGCTTGTCCTGGAAAGCGGAAAGCTTAAAGAAGTAGGACTCCTCCTGCACGCGCTCAAGCGGACGGTGGCAGTCGGGGCACAGGTGCTGGCCGACGCTGCCGTACTCCTCGTCGCCCTTCTGGACCTGCGTATCGGTGAAGTAGGTCTCGTCAGGCACGCAATACCAGCCGTCGTAGCTGCCCTTATACAGGTAACCGGACTCCTTCATGCGCTCCCACAGGTACTGCACGGCATGATGCTGGCGCGGCTCGGTGGTGCGGATGAAGTCGTCGTTGGAGATCTCGAGCTTGCTCCAAAGCTCCTTGAAGTGCGGAGCCTGGCTGTCGGTCCACTCCTGCGGCGTCATGTTGTGCTTGGCTGCGGCCTCGGCGACCTTCTCACCGTGCTCGTCCATGCCGGTCAGGAACTTGACGTTATAGCCGGCGGAGCGGCGATAGCGAGCCTGAACATCGGCGATGATGGTGGAATAAGCCGTGCCCAGGTGCGGATCGGCGTTGACGTAGTAGATGGGCGTCGTGATAAAGAACGAAGGCTTGCTTTGATCCATGGGGTTTGTCCTCCAGAAAAACGTTGCATACAGAGGATGATTCTAGCGCAAGGGCTGGATATCCTCCATCTATTGCATATCGAGCACCATGGCATAGACATCGCGCTTGCGGCGCGAATACTTCTGAGACAGGCGCTTGGCCACCGCAGACGCGGGCTCCCCCTCCTCGAGCGCGGCGCGGATATCCTCGCGCAGGGCCTCGTCGGGATCCGTTGCCGCGGCGCCAACCGGTACGATGCCAGCCTCCTCGTCCTCGCTCGGCGGCGCGATGACCAGCGCAATCTCGCCCTTTACCTCGCCGCGAGTACGCAGCTCCTCGGCAAGCTGGGCAGCGGGCCCGCGCAAGACTTCCTCGTGCAGCTTGGTGAGTTCGCGGCAGACGGCAACCTCACGCTGGGGAAAAACCTCTGCCACGGCCTCGAGCGTCGCCACGATGCGATGTGGAGACTCGTAGAAGATGAGTGCGCCGGGCACCACGGCAAGGCGCTGCAAACGGCGCACGCGGTCGCCGTGCTTCCGGCCCAAAAAGCCCTCAAAGAAAAAATGCTCGCAGAGAATGCCGGACGAAACGAGCGCCGTGACGCAAGCGGAGGGCCCGGGGATAACTTCTACGGGCACATCGGCCTCACGCGCTGCCTCGACCAGCACCTGGCCGGGGTCGGACACACTCGGCATGCCGGCGTCCGAGGCAAAGGCGAGGGTCTCCCCCGCCAGCAGACGGTCGACCAGGCCGGCGGCGCGGCTGGCGATCACATTCTCGTCGCAACGGACAAGCGGCTTGGAAATGCCCAGGTGCATCAGCAGCTTTGCCGTCACACGCGTGTCTTCGCAGCAGATGACATCGGCGGCGGCAAAGGCCTCGCCAACGCGCGGGGACAGGTCGCCCAAGTTGCCGATGGGCGTGCCGACCACATAGAGTTTGCCCGTATGGGCGCTGTTTTGCGTCATATCAACCTATTCAATCATGCCACGCTCGAGCGTACCGAGCGCCGCGCGGGCGTCCCATGCTGCAATGCGCTTCTCGGTCTTCCACGTTTGGAAGAACCAACCGGCAGCCGGCGCAAACGAAGCCAGCTGGTTGGCGATAAACACGCGCTCGTAGGCATTGCGGCCCTCGGGCGTAACCGACGAGTTGGCAAAGATCGCCGCGCCCGACCATTCGCCCACCAGCACGGGGAACCCAGTCGAAATCGCTTCTTTGAGCTCGCGCTTGTTACGCGAAATCGCCGTCGTCAGCCCGCGGGGGCTCGTGATGTCGAGCGCATGCTCGTCGCGGTAATGGTACAGGTGAAGGTCCATGTAGACGTTCTTGTACTTGGCGCCGCGCATAAAATGCTTCCACTCGCTGGGATGCCCCGACGACGAGAAGACGACGATCTTATCCTCGGGCATATACGAACGGACGAGCTCGTAGGCATCGCGATAGAAATTGCGCAGGTAGTGAGCAGGAATGCCATCCGTCATGGTGAAGAGGCTCTTGCGGACACTCATCTGCGGCGTGTCCAACAGCTCAATGCCCAGCAGGCTCTCGGCCTCGCCGTAACGCTCGGCCAAGCGCTCGAGCACGTCGAGTGCGACATGACGGCCGTTGGTGGACGAATGCCACTCGACGACAGCCTCCGGCGTGGTGGGCGAATCGTTGGAATCGCCCTGGCCACCGGGCACAGTTGCCAGGTCAAGCAGCACGCGGATGTCGTACTTGGCAGCCCACTCAATCGCACGGTCAATGTAGTCGACAACCGAGATGTAGGACGCATCGGACTCCTGCGAGCCAAAGGCATACCAGGGCACCGGCAGACGCACGGCATTGAGACCGATCTGCGCCATGCGACGGAAATCGTCCTCGCTCACAAACGTCTCGTAATGACGGCGCATGCGCTCGTTATAGGCGGCGGTGCCCATGGCCTCCTGCAGCTCGGCCGCGTTGGATGCACCGGTCGCCGCGTATAGCGACGGGGTCACCCAAGGCTCGGGAATAAACCAGCCAGAGAGATTAACGCCGAGTATCCTCTCCATCACTGCCCCCTTCGGATCGTGCAGGCCGAGCCTGCATCGTATTGCACAGGAAAAGTATCGTTTTGAGTATACCCGCGCGTGCGGACAGACGACCGAACGGTCTGTAAAGTGGCGCAAAAGCGGGAGGAATATCTGGGCGGGCCCGAGATGGCGCGCCGAGATGTACATATGCGCCGGAAGTAGGCGGCCGGAAAGCGCATCCCGTTTTTCGCAAAAGACTGGGATGCATTTTCCGTTCGAGGCCTCAACCGGAAAATGCATCCCATTCTGAGCGCGGGATCTGGGACGCAGTTTCCGCCAAAGGCCGAAAAAGGAAAGCACGTCCCATTCTGACGCGGGATTCCGAGTCGTGCTTTCCCAAGCGGCCTCAAAGCGGAAAACGCATCCCACTCTGAAGCCAAATTCCGGGACGCAGTTTCCGCAGAGCCCTCGATAAAAGAAAAGGACCCCTTTGCAGAGGCCCTAGTCAATTCAAGGTGGCGGGGAAGGGAATCGCGTCCGCGCGCTGCGCGGACGGACCGCTGTGGCGCTTACGCGCCTTGCGAGCTGCGCTGGCAAACGCTTACGCGTTTACTCAGCTCCGCGCCCTCACGGGGTTCGATTCCATGTGGGGGCTGTATAAAAGAAAAGGACCTCTTTGCAGAGGTCCTAGTCAATTCAAGGTGGCGGGGAAGGGAATCGAACCCCTGACACGAGGATTTTCAGTCCTCTGCTCTACCAACTGAGCTACCCAGCCATTTGAGTTGTGCCTTGTTTCAAGGCTTGATTAGTATAACCAAGGACGCGTTCCGGTCAACCGAGAATTTTAAAAAAGTTTTTGAGCACAGCCTCGGTTCTATAAATCGGCACGTCAGAGGCATCAGCCGGCAGCAAGAAGTTTTTCACTCAGAGCCGCACAGGCAAACTCACTTGGCGTCATCCCCTCGGCAGCCGCCCGTCGACGAATGGCCTCCTTCATTCCCAGAGGAATCTTGACCGACAGCGTTGCCGTCCCCTCACCTGAGAGCGGGGGCCGTCCATGCACGATCCCACCAACGGTGTGTTCGCCATCCGGAAACTCTCCGCGCTCGTACGACTCGCACCACGCGTCAATCATTTCATCCGTTACAACCTGACCATTAGCGGCCGTATACGTCTTGCCCATCATCGACCCCTTTGCCGAGCCTGTTCAATCTCCTGCCAAAATTTCTTCTGGACTGGAGACAAGGCATGAATGATAAGCCACCCACGGACAAGCTCGACCGCGACAAGCTCCACGCTTCGTCCGTCTGGGAGCCATCCAATCGCAAGCCATCTCGGCGGCTCGTCCTTCGACTCGCGACGAATGCACTCAGTAACCGCAAGCCAAGCGCTAAGCACCTGCTTTTCCGTCAGGTGCTTTTTAGCGTTGGGATGAATCTCAACATCCATGCATCTTCTCCTCCATCTTACCCAATTTCGTATGACGAAAGTCCACTGTCGCCAATTCTTAAGCCGGCACGCGTTGGAGAGCAGGGGTCGAAACAATGATTGAAGGACGCTCTAGTACGGCCCAGGCGCCGGGGCAGGAGCACATGCGCCAAGGGCGGACGTTTTCGTAGCGCGCGAGGATATTGCCGTCGTGATCAATGAAGGCGATGTCGATGGGATAGGCCATAAAACACGTATGGACCGAAGAGCAGCGTGGAAACGCCATGACGAGCGGCAGGCCGTTGGCGGCAACCGGACGCCGTCCCAGCATGCCGCGCAGGCGCACGACAAACGACTCCGCCACCGCAAACTCGGCCGGCGTCCAACCCAGCCTGTTGAGTGCCCGCGCGTAGGCGATGTAGGACGAGACCGCGGTCACATGACCACCCCCGGGCGCCATGGATCGACCGTCACCGCGCGCTCGTGCGACAACGTTGTCGGCGCCCCCAGCGAAACGCCAGCGATGCTGAGAGAAGTCGGCCACGGCTCATAGTGCATGGTGCAGGTGTAGGTCCTAAACGTACCGGATAGGGAGAGCAGGCCACCATCCGATGCCTGCGCGCCTTGCTCG